>NZ_WNJY01000013.1:0-48925 GCF_010892355.1 Granulicatella sp. zg-ZJ
ACTTGTTGATAAGCTTTCGCTTGTACTTAATGACTCACTTGTTGATAGGCTTTCGCTTGTACTTAGTGACTCACTTGTTGACAAGCTTTCACTTGTACTTAAGGATTGACTTGTTGATAGGCTTTCACTTGTACTCAATGACTCACTTGTCGATAAGCTTTCGCTTGTACTTAGTGACTCACTTGTTGATAGGCTTTCACTTGTACTCAATGACTCACTTGTTGACAAGCTTTCGCTTGTGCTTAGTGATTGACTTGTTGATAGGCTTTCACTTGTACTCAATGACTCACTTGTTGATAGGCTTTCACTTGTACTCAATGACTCACTCGTCGATAAGCTTTCGCTTGTGCTTAATGACTCACTTGTTGATAGGCTTTCACTTGTACTTAGTGACTCACTTGTTGATAGGCTTTCACTTGTACTCAATGACTCACTCGTTGATAAGCTTTCACTTGTACTTAAGGATTGGCTTGTTGACAAGCTTTCACTTGTGCTCAATGACTCACTCGTTGACAAGCTTTCACTTGTACTTAAGGATTGACTTGTCGATAAGCTTTCACTTGTACTTAAGGATTCACTTGTTGATAAGCTTTCACTTGTGCTTAGTGACTCACTTGTTGATAAGCTTTCACTTGTACTCAATGACTCACTTGTTGATAAGCTTTCACTTGTACTCAATGACTCACTTGTTGATAGGCTTTCGCTTGTACTTAAGGATTCACTTGTCGATAAGCTTTCACTTGTGCTTAATGACTCACTTGTTGATAGGCTTTCGCTTGTACTTAGTGACTCACTTGTTGACAAGCTTTCACTTGTACTTAAGGATTGACTTGTTGATAGGCTTTCACTTGTACTCAATGACTCACTTGTTGATAAGCTTTCGCTTGTACTTAGTGACTCACTTGTTGATAGGCTTTCACTTGTACTTAAGGATTGACTTGTTGATAAGCTTTCGCTTGTACTTAATGACTCACTTGTTGATAGGCTTTCGCTTGTACTTAGTGACTCACTTGTTGACAAGCTTTCACTTGTACTTAAGGATTGACTTGTTGATAGGCTTTCACTTGTACTCAATGACTCACTTGTCGATAAGCTTTCGCTTGTACTTAGTGACTCACTTGTTGATAGGCTTTCACTTGTACTCAATGACTCACTTGTTGACAAGCTTTCGCTTGTGCTTAGTGATTGACTTGTTGATAGGCTTTCACTTGTACTCAATGACTCACTTGTTGATAGGCTTTCACTTGTACTCAATGACTCACTCGTCGATAAGCTTTCGCTTGTGCTTAATGACTCACTTGTTGATAGGCTTTCACTTGTACTTAGTGACTCACTTGTTGATAGGCTTTCACTTGTACTCAATGACTCACTCGTTGATAAGCTTTCACTTGTACTTAAGGATTGGCTTGTTGACAAGCTTTCACTTGTGCTCAATGACTCACTCGTTGACAAGCTTTCACTTGTACTTAAGGATTGACTTGTCGATAAGCTTTCACTTGTACTTAAGGATTCACTTGTTGATAAGCTTTCACTTGTGCTTAGTGACTCACTTGTTGATAAGCTTTCACTTGTACTCAATGACTCACTTGTTGATAAGCTTTCACTTGTACTCAATGACTCACTTGTTGATAGGCTTTCGCTTGTACTTAAGGATTCACTTGTCGATAAGCTTTCACTTGTGCTTAATGACTCACTTGTTGATAGGCTTTCGCTTGTACTTAGTGACTCACTTGTTGACAAGCTTTCACTTGTACTTAAGGATTGACTTGTTGATAGGCTTTCACTTGTACTCAATGACTCACTTGTTGATAAGCTTTCGCTTGTACTTAGTGACTCACTTGTTGATAGGCTTTCACTTGTACTTAAGGATTGACTTGTTGATAGGCTTTCGCTTGTACTTAAGGATTGACTTGTTGACAAGCTTTCACTTGTACTTAAGGATTGGCTTGTTGACAAGCTTTCACTTGTGCTTAGTGATTGACTTGTCGATAAGCTTTCACTTGTACTTAAGGATTGACTTGTCGATAAGCTTTCACTTGTACTTAAGGATTGACTTGTCGATAAGCTTTCACTTGTACTTAAGGATTGGCTTGTTGACAAGCTTTCACTTGTACTCAATGACTCACTTGTTGATAAGCTTTCACTTGTGCTTAATGACTGACTTGTTGACAAGCTTTCACTTGTACTTAAGGATTGGCTTGTTGACAAGCTTTCACTTGTGCTTAGTGATTGACTTGTCGATAAGCTTTCACTTGTACTTAAGGATTGACTTGTCGATAAGCTTTCACTTGTGCTTAATGACTGACTTGTTGACAAGCTTTCACTTGTACTTAAGGATTGACTTGTCGATAAGCTTTCACTTGTACTTAAGGATTGGCTTGTTGACAAGCTTTCACTTGTGCTTAGTGATTGACTTGTCGATAAGCTTTCACTTGTACTTAAGGATTGACTTGTTGACAAGCTTTCACTTGTACTTAAGGATTGGCTTGTTGACAAGCTTTCACTTGTACTTAAGGATTGGCTTGTTGATAAGCTTTCACTTGTACTTAAGGATTGACTTGTCGATAAGCTTTCACTTGTACTTAAGGATTGGCTTGTTGACAAGCTTTCACTTGTGCTTAGTGATTGACTTGTCGATAAGCTTTCACTTGTGCTCAATGACTGACTTGTTGATAAGCTTTCACTTGTACTTAGTGACTGACTTGTTGACAAGCTTTCACTTGTACTTAAGGATTGACTTGTTGATAGGCTTTCACTTGTACTCAATGACTCACTCGTTGATAAGCTTTCACTTGTACTTAGTGACTCACTTGTTGACAAGCTTTCACTTGTGCTTAATGACTGACTTGTTGATAAGCTTTCACTTGTACTTAAGGATTCACTTGTTGACAAGCTTTCACTTGTACTTAATGACTCACTTGTTGACAAGCTTTCGCTTGTGCTCAATGATTGGCTTGTTGACAAGCTTTCACTTGTACTTAAGGATTGACTTGTCGATAAGCTTTCACTTGTACTTAATGACTCACTTGTTGACAAGCTTTCGCTTGTGCTTAGTGATTGACTTGTTGACAAGCTTTCACTTGTGCTTAATGACTGACTTGTTGACAAGCTTTCGCTTGTGCTTAATGATAAGCTTTTACTATCGACAGTTTCACCTGTTCTAAATGATGTTCCAGCAGGGATTGGTTGCCCTTGAAGTGCAGAACGAAACATGGCAGGACGAATGTCTACTAATTCATTATTGGCAGTTTCCGTTAATGTTGTATCTTTCTCATTTAAGAGTACTTCTGAGTGAGCTATCACTTCAGAATCAGATGTACTTAGTGATTCTGAGGTACTTTGAGATAATGATACACTTTCAGAATCAGACAATGATGCATCTTTTTCAGAAGATGCACTATCTTCCGTATTCTTTTCTGTTGTTAATACAACTTTCTCTTTATTCGCAATAACATTTTCTGTTTCAGCTACTTTTTCGATATAAGTTGTATCATCTTGGGCGTATGCTTGTGTTGATGTCACAATGGCAGTTCCACCAAGTAAAGCACCAGCTGTAGTTAGCCCTTTTAATAAATTGGCATTTGTTTTTTGTGTGTCTAATTCATCAATTTCTAAGGACGTAGTATCCACTAGTACTTCTGCTTTGGCACCACGAAACAGCCTAAACAACCCTATTTTTGATAGAGCAATTCGAATCCAGTTTTTGCCTGATTTATGCAATGCAAAACGCGTGACACGGTCTGTTTCAACAAATTCTCCATCATAAATTTTCTTTTTTTTCATAAACGACTTGTCGTATCCTTTCTTACTATATAGAATCTTTATTTTCACTTACCTTTTATTCGTAAAATAAACATTAACCGAATTATACCATACCCCCCCCCGAATGAAAATGGTTTTTCAATAAAAAAAGCACTTTTCAAAAAAAAATAATACGGAATTTCTCTTTTTATTGCTAAAAATAACAAAAAAGTACACAAATCAATGTGTACTTTCTTGTTATTATAATAATGTCATCAATTCAATATCTGGATATTTATCTATAAACCAACGTTCTGCAAAACTATTTTCAAATAAAAATACTGGATTTCCAAATCTATCCCTTGCTAGTAAATTCCGACTCGATGACATATTTGGATCTAAGTCTTCCTCTTTAATCCATCTTGCAATTTTATTTCCCATTGGTGTCATGACTACTTCGGAATTATATTCATTTAATAAGCGATATTGGAACACTTCAAATTGTAATTGCCCAACTGCTCCTAAAATATAATCTTCTGTATGATAAGTTTTGTATAATTGAATAGCTCCTTCTTGAACGAGCTGTTCAACACCTTTATGGAATGATTTTTGTTTCATGACATTTTTAGCTGTTACTTTCATAAAAATTTCTGGTGTAAATTGTGGTAAGGCTTCAAATTGCACTGCCTTTTTACCTGTATAAATGGTATCTCCAATTTGGAAATTTCCTGTATCGTATAGACCAATAATATCACCTGCAACAGCTGTTTGGACTGTTTCTCTAGAGTCTGCCATAAATTGTGTTGTATGCGATAGTTTCATTTTTTTATTGGTACGATTCACCACAACATCCATTCCTGGTGTAAATTCCCCTGAACAAATACGTACGAATGCTATTCTATCGCGGTGAGCAGGATTCATATTCGCTTGGATTTTAAAAATAAATCCTGTAAATTCAGGTGTATTTGGCTTAACAGCATCTCCTATCTCCGTTTTTGTTGGTTGAGGTTCTGGTGCAAAGTCAACATATGCATCTAAGAATGTTTGAACGCCAAAACCTGTTAAGGCTGATCCAAAAAATACAGGTGTTAATTCACCTTGTTCGATAGCTTCCTTAGAAAAGGCATTTCCTGCTTCATCTAATAATAAAATATCCTCTAATGCTTGATCATAAATAGATGATGTTTTGAATGTATAGTCACCGTCAACTTCACCACTATCATTCAGTGGTAAATAATCATTGCCTCCATTTTCTTCTGGATGAGTAAGCTCGACACGTTTATTGTAGCGGTCATACAATCCTAAAAAGTTTTTCCCCATTCCCATTGGCCAGTTCATTGGATAGGCGTGTATGCCTAAGACATCTTCTAATTCAGCAACTAATTCTAATGGTTCATGCCCGTCACGGTCTAATTTATTGATAAATGTAAAAATCGGAATACCTCTCATACGGCAAACTTTAAATAGTTTTTTTGTTTGTGGTTCAATCCCTTTAGCCGAATCAATAACCATAACGGCGCTGTCCACAGCCATTAACGTACGGTACGTATCTTCCGAAAAATCTTCGTGCCCTGGTGTATCGACAATATTAACGCGTTTTCCGTCATAATCCACTTGCATGACAGAACTTGTCACAGAAATACCACGTTGCTTTTCAATCTCCATCCAGTCAGACTTAGCAAATTTTCCTGTTTTCTTTCCTTTAACTGTTCCGGCTTGACGAATCGCTCCACCGTATAGTAGTAATTGTTCAGTAATCGTCGTTTTCCCTGCATCTGGATGCGATATAATGGCAAATGTGCGACGTTTTTGTATTTCACTCGTTAAACTCATTTTCTTCTCCTATTTCTTCTATTCACTCAAATCTTTTCTATTATACTTTATTTTTAGTATTTTTTAAATATGCATCATAGCTCGGTTGCGTGGAATATCCGACAAATTGTTGCAATAATAAAGCACGCATATCAGTACTATCTATTTCAACAAATAGTACATCGAATGTTTGTTGGTATGTGTATAAGACAGTTTCAATAAAATCAAGCATATCTGGTTTGCTTAATGTTCCGCCTATATAACAAATGGCAATGGTTTTTTCATCTACCTGTTCAGCAATCACATAGGCTGATGTGTCAAGAGTATAATAACAGTAGTGGGTCGTTACATCTTTAAGAAATACATCGTACCAGTCTTGTTTCGTTATTAGATTGCTCATAGGACTTACTTGCTCATGATTTTTACTATAATCTATGTAAAGTTGTTCTAATAAAATAGCAGGAATGGCAGAACCACATGATACAATATCAACCTTTGGACTTAAACATAACAAGGCTAGCGATGTGTCATATTCAAAACATTGCCGTCTGCGTTTAAACCCATTTTTTTGTAAAAACGAAACAGCGACATCTTCATCAGAATACACCGAACATTTTAATGTTTGTGAAGAATACTTTTCCAAACGCTTCAATAATGATGTACCAACACCTTTTCTTCTATGTGCATTTTCAACAAAGATAAATATCTCATCACAATAAGGATGATAGGGATTACGTCCTATAACCCCTGTCCCAATCACTTTTTCTTGTTCTTTAGCTGTAACAGCATATAAAAGATGTTCTTGTTGAAAAGGAACAGAGGATAAAATTGTTTGATGCCTTAAATTTTCAAAAAAATCATACATTTTTCCACCCGATTTCACAAAAAACCTTTATATTTTCACATTTTAGTATATAATAGAATTATATAAAATAAAAGAGGTGTTTTTTATGAGGCTTGTTAACATTACCAATAGTCATCCTCAACTTGTCAATGAACAATTAGCACATACCGATGCACAATTGGTTGAAATTTATTCACTTGGTCAAACAACTGTTATTTATACAGAAGCAAAAAAACACAATAATCTTGTGATTATCAATAAACAACGAAAAATTAAAGAATCTGAAATTGATTTTGTTTTAAATAAATTATTCAAAACGACAAAAGATGACAAGCGTCTTGAAGTGTTAACTTGCTCTTATTTTATTGAAATTTCTTTGGATAAAACAATCAGCGCTCATTAAAAAGAGCTCCTAAAAATAGATAAAAACAGAAAAACCATTCTTGCATTTGTAAGAATGGTTTTTCTGTTTTTGCTTTTTTGATTATTTTGCTTCAGGTAATTGAACAGCGTTTACTGTTTCACCTTTTGTTAACACATCATTTAAGTTATCAAAACTGATTTCAATCATATTTGATAATGCTTCGTCTGTGTTTGAACCAACGTGTGGTGTTACTAACACACGTGGATACATATCAACTAACTCACGAACTGTTTCATCTGGAATATCGCTTCCGTTTTCAAATGATTTGAAGAAGAATCGTGCTTCATCAGCGAATACGTCCGTTCCAAATCCGTCTAATTTACCAGATTTCAAAGCTTCTAAAATCGCTTTGTTGTCTTGTAATTCGCCACGGGCTGTATTGATTAAAATAGCACCGTCTTTCATTTTTGAAATAAATTCTGCATTTACCATATTGTCGTTTTGTCCTGGGAAATATGGCACATGAATACTTACAATATCACATTGGTTTAATAATTCATCTAATTCAACAAATTTAACCACTTGTTTTGCAGCATCACTTTGGAATACATCATATCCATAAACGTCTGCACCCAAGCCTTTAAATAATGATGCTTCTGTTAAACCAATTTTACCTGTTCCGATAATACCCACTTTACAGTTACGGATTTCTTTACTGAACATTGTACTATCCACACGGAAATCATAGTTTGATGTTTTATTAACAGTATGTGACACATGACGCAATAATGACATAGCTAATGTTAAAGCTAATTCTGCAATAGCATTTGGTGAATAACCTGGTACACGTGCAACTTTTAATCCTAAATCTGCAGCTGCTTGTAAATCAATATGGTTAAATCCAACAGTACGTGTAAATACGTATTTAATACCATAACTTGCAAATTTTTCTAAGTTTGCACGGTTACCTAAACAGTTCCCACGTAAAATCACAGCATCCATACCTTTTGCCTCTTCTGCATTGTTTGCTGTTAATAAGTCTTCAACTAATACTAAATCATAGTTGTATTTATTTAATTTTTCAAAATAAGGTACTTCATTTGGACGTACGCCATAACATACTACTTTAAATGCCATAATTATTCTCCTTTAATTTCAAATCGTTAATAATGCGAATTTTTTAATCCCTCGCATTGTCTATTATATCATTTTGTGATTGAAAAAAAAGTATTTCAAAAGCAAGAGCTTCAAAATACTTTTTTCACATACTTTATTTAAATAAACCTGTTGAACCAATAAGTTGTACAATAACAATCCAGATTGGTGTTAATACAACAGCTCCTAATGTTGCTAATAAAGAAGCGTTTGAAGCTAATACCGCATCTTTATCAAAGCTAATTGCATAAGCTGCTGCTACTGTTGCTGGTGGTGTTGCCATCATGACAACAACTGTACCTAAAGCTGTCAAGTCAACTGGTAGAATACCTGTCATTGTTAATACAGCTAAAATAGCAACGTTAAGTGCAGGAATAATCATCAATTTAACAAGAGTGTAGTACCATGTTGGTTTGTCTGCTAAAGCTTCTTTGAAGTCTACTGAACCTAAAGTTGAACCGATAGCCAACCATGCTAGTGGAGAACATAAACCTGCTAAATATGTTAAAATTTGTTTAAATTGTGGCAATGTGTGGTCAAAACGTAAGAATGCGTAGTTTTTCATAACCATTTCGCCTGTTTTTGCATCTTTCACAGCCACTGCTACTTGTGGTAAATACGCTTGGAATAACCAAATAAATAAACCTAAGAATGTCGCAATAACGATTGGATTTAAGAACATTGTTTTAATGTTTTTGCTTGTCATTTTCAAGCCACTCATTTTAATGTATCCATAAGAATACAAGAAAATACGATAACCAATGTTAAAAATTGATGCATATAATGTTCCAGTTGGACCATAAATCGCTGTAACAATAGGGATACCAAAGAATGTTGTTGAACCAAAAATTGATAACACACGCATTGTATCTTGTTGATCACCTTTAAATTTCGCAAATAATGGTTTTGATACAACAATCAATAGAATATAAACTAAAATACCCCAAATCAAAATGTTGATACCTTGTGTTAATTTCTTTTGATCAATATCTGCTAAAAATGAGTTAAAAGCTAATGCTGGTAATGATACTGTTAGTACAACATTTGTTAGCACTTTACCTGTATTTTCAGAGAAAAGATTTCTTTTACGACAGTAGTAACCTAATAAAATAATTGCAATACTTGAAATGATAGCTGTATTGATTTTTTCTGTCGCTAATGTTTTGACGAATATATCAATAATATTTCCGTTTTCCATAATAAACTCCTTTATCATAATATATCTAGTATGTACGTTTTTTCACATAATACTGACAAGAACTACTATACCCATTTGTGAAAGAATATTCAATTATAAAAAAGTATTTAAACTTATGTAAGTTATGTAAATGAAAATGTGATTTATTAAAAAACAACCATTTACAACAGCTTATAAACAACATTATATCAATGTTTTTGCTAACAGCGGGACACCTAACACAATTTATAGATTTTCTAATATATCCATGTTTTTTATTGTGTAAATAGATACCGGTCTGCCTAAGGTTAAATAATTAACATCTTCTAATAAAGCCTCTACGTCTACTAAATAATTCAAATATTTTTTTATGGTAATTCTAGAAATATCCAATTCATCTGCAATTTCTTGTGTCGTAAATCCACTTTGATGTGTCAGAATTTGAGCAATGACTTTTGCTAATGTAATTTTTGCTAATCCTTTTGGAAGAGAATCTAATGTCATTGTTTCTTTTTCAAAATTAAAGTATTTATCAATATTGTCTTGACTAATTTTTTCCTTAGATAACAAACCACAGTACACTTTTGCCTTTTCAATCGCTTGTGAAAACCGTTCAAACACAAAGGGCTTTACTAAATAATCGACAATGCCACTAGAAAGTGCTGTTTTCACAGTCATACTATCATTAGCTGCTGTAATCATGATGACTGCTAACCCTTTACAATGTTCTAAAAAAGACACCCCTTGTCCATCTGGTAAATAATTATCTAATAAAACAATATCAAATAGATAGTTTTCTAATTCTTGTTTCGCTTCTTTTAATGTTTTTACATGTTTGACATCATATTTTTCATCTAATCGTTTCACATATTCTTGATGAATCATCGCTACCATTGGGTCATCTTCAATAATCAATATACGCATGCTTATTCCTCCGTTATTGGTAACTCAATATTTATTCGTGTTCCTTTATCTACTTGACTAATCACATCAATCGTTCCACCATATTTTTGAACAATTGTTGCGACAGCTTCTAACCCATATCCTCTATTTGCCCCTTTTGTTGAATAACCTCTTTCAAAAATAATCTGTTTTAATGTCTCCGGAATACCTACTCCAGTATCTGTGACGGTACATAATACAACACGCTCGTCATCATTAGCCATCAAATAAACTTCAATCGTTTTTGTTGGGGTTGATTGTACAGCTTCCATAGCATTATCAATAAGAACACCTAAAATAATTGTTAAATCATGATATAAAGTATCTCTTCCTGCTTTTTGCTCAATCGCTGAATCAGAGTCAATCGTAAACGTAATATGTTGTTGACTTGCTTCTCTTGATTTACCAAGCAATAAACCAGTAATAGCAGGTACTTTTATTGTGTCTGATATATGCCCTATTTGTGCATGATAATCTTGTTTTAAATAGCTAATGTAGCTTTCAACTTCATCAAATAATCCTAAATCAATCAAGCCTTGCAAAACATGCATTTGATTCATAAAATGATGATTTTGAGCTCTTAGGCTATCATTATATTTTTCTGTTCCACTTAATTCTGTAATGAGTTGTTGCATATCAGATTGGTCCCTTAATGTGACAACAGCTCCATATAATTTTCTATGTAAATAAATAGGATTGCTATTCATTAAAAATTCTGTATCATTCACAATCATTTGCATATCGTGTTTAACTAGCTCTTTTTCTAAAGCATTTTTAAAAAACAAGTCGTATAAATCTTCTGGTAATGTTTTTCCTACTTCTAAAGACACTTTGATATTGGCTTTTTTTAATAATGCATTGGCACTACTATTGGCAAAAATAATACGTTTATCCAGCCCTATTCCTATAATCCCTTCGGTAACATGCTCTGAAATAAGTTCTTTTTCAATAACCGATTGAGCAATTTCTTCGGGTTCTAAATTTAACAACACTTTTTTTAACCATTTAGCAAAGAGTACTGCCAAAATCACCGCAACAAATAATCCTATACAAAGTGCTGTTAATAATTGGAGTTGTGCTTTCCAAATTTGAGCGGACACAGTTTTCTTAGTGTAGCCTACACAAACAACACCAATAATTGTACCGTCGTCATCATAAATAGACGTAAAAAATCGAATACCTTCTCCAAGCGTTCCTTTTTGTTCGCTATAATGATCACCAAGTGTTAATGTTGCACTAGCATCTTCAACATTTGAAAAAACACCTCCAACTAAATCAGAGGTCGGATGCGAATAACGAATGAAATCAATATCCATGACAACAATAAAATCAACTTGAGTTAATTTCATCACATCTAAAGCATATTCTTGAACAAAGATATCTTGTTTTCTTGATTTAATAATATTTTTTATTTTATCATTTTTTGAAACTAATTTTGCTGTTGATTTGATTTCTTCGGCAATGACATCATTTTCGCGTGTATAAATGTATTCACGCATAAACAAGGAGGTCATAAATAAAGAAACTGCCACAACAGAAACCATGAGTACAATCAATTTTGGGAGAATACCTATTTTTTTCATCATGCTTCATTCCTTACATCATTCACTTGATATTATATCTTTATTTACAAAAAGCCTTGTTTCTATTATAGGCGACATCGTCTATATAGAACAAGACTTTTTATTGATTATTCGTAATTCCCACCTGACACATTCAAGTATTCTTCTAAAGACTTACCTGATTCGTAAATTTCACCAGCTTGCTCTCCCACGTAACGAATATGCCAAGGTTCAGCTTGGTATCCTGTGAATGCTTCTTTTCCTTTTTGAAATCGAATAATGAAACCATATTCATGTGCATGTGTTGCTAACCACTCAACCGCTTGTGTATCATCTGGAGAGTCACCTAGTAATTGTCCGCTACCATTTAAAATATCGAATGCCAACCCTGATTGGTGTTCACTATGCCCTGGACGTGCAGAATAGGTGTCTGCCATTTCTACCCCATCACGTTTTACATAATTACCATATACTTCTTGTTGATATTCATAACTTCTAAAACCACTATATTGGTCAGAAATAGAAAATCCTTGAGCTTTCATATCCGCTTTTAAACGTTCTAATGCTGCTTTTGCTTGTGGATCTTCACCTTTATTATACGTGCTAGGTAATGGGTGCTTTTTATTCACGACTAAAATGCCATTCACAATTGTTACACCTTGTTCTTGGGCAACTGTCGTTGTCGTATTCGATACGTTTGTGCTAGATACTTTTGTCGTTTCAGACATACTTTGGCTTGATTGCTCCATTTTAACACTTGGTTTTTGCCATAAAAACCATATTGCTATAACGCCACTTAAGATTACTAAAACGCTGATAGACATCATTATTGGTAATTTACTTTTTCTTGCATGTCGTCTACTCATTTGACAATCCAATCTCTCTTTCTACCACTTCTGCAATACGGTGCACATAATCATCACAAAGCTCCTGCGTTGGTGCCTCTGCCATAATACGTAATAAAGGTTCAGTCCCCGACGGACGTACTAAAATGCGTCCCTCTCCATTCATTTCTGACTCAACTTGTTCTACAATTTCTTTAATGGCTGGTACAGACATCGCTTCATGTTTATTTGATACACGAATATTGACTAATAATTGTGGATATGTTGCAACTTCCGATGCTAATTCAGATAAAGTTTTACCAGTTTGTTTCATGACATTTAATAATTGGACACCCGTTAAAATACCATCTCCAGTTGTATTTAAATCTAAGAAGACAATATGCCCAGATTGTTCGCCACCTAAATTATAGTCGTTGGCACGCATTGCTTCAACGACATATCTATCGCCAACGGCTGTTTTTACTGTGTTCATACCAGCTTCTTCAATAGCTTTATGGAAACCTAAATTACTCATGACTGTTGATACAACGGTATTTTGTTTTAATAAGCCTCTTTCATATAAAAACTTACCACAAATAAACATAATTTTATCGCCATCAACAATTTGTCCAAACTCATCTACGGCAATCAAACGGTCACCGTCTCCGTCAAATGCTAACCCAACATCTGCTTGATTATCCAAGACGAATTGTTGTAAAGCTTGTGGATGTGTAGAACCAACATGATCATTTATATTAATACCGTTTGGTTTATTTCCCATGACAAAGAATTCTGTTTCTAAATCAGCAAATAAATTAGCTACTAAAGGTGTTGTTGCTCCATTTGCAGCATCCAAACAAACACGTAAACCAGATAAATCTCCTTCAATAGTTGACGCAACAAATTGTGTATACTTCATACTACCTTCTAGATATTGCTCTACGGTACCTAATCCGTCTGCACTTGGTCTAGGCAATGTGTCTTCTTGCTTATCTAGTAACGCTTCAATTTCAAGTTCTTGTTCGTCTGACAATTTAAAACCGTCTGAACCAAAAAACTTAATACCATTATCTTCTGCTGGATTATGAGAAGCAGAAATCATCACACCTGCAGCAACGTTTTGCACACGTGTTAAATATGCTACAGCAGGTGTTGAAATGACACCTAATTGCAATACTTCAATACCTACTGATAATAAACCAGAAATCAGTGCTTGTTCTAACATTTGCCCTGAAATACGAGGATCTCTTCCTACTAATACACGTGGGTGTGTTTCTTGTGAAGCGTGCTGTAATAAAACATATCCTCCACATCTTCCTAATTTAAAGGCTAATTCAGGTGTCAACTCACTGTTTGCTAAACCTCTAACACCATCTGTCCCAAAATATTTACCCATTTTCTTCTCCTTATGTTTCATTTTGTATAGACTATTGTTTTTCTACTTTTATCGTTGCTGTAATCGGCTGAGGATTACTAATTGTTACACCAATAGGCACTAATACTGTTGCTTCTAATGTTTTTGTTTCTGTTAAGTCACTAACATTTATAGTCGCAGAAATTCTCGTAATGTCTTTTAATTTATCGGCTGTTCCTAATAACGTCAACTCAGACACATTTTGACTTTCAACGGTATACGTATAGCCTTCTCTTTGTCCTGCCAGTGTGATATCAACTGGTACTGTTTGTCCTTTTTTATAAATTGGTACAGTAATTGACACATTTTTATCAACTTTTACATCTAAAATATTGCCATTTTTATCTTTAACGACAACAGACACATTGTCTTGTGTAAATGTCTCCGTTTTTGTAGATGATACTGTAATCGTTGCTGTCACCGTATCTATTTTCAAAATCGTATCTTCACTTCCTGTAATGGATACAGTAGACGGCGATACTTCAACAGCTCCCATTACATAGCCATCCGACACAATACTTTTATCGACCAAAGGCGTTACCGGAAATGTTTTTGTCATACGTTTACTCACAATAATATTTGATTCATAGGGTTGAATAGTCCCAATAACACCATTCGGCAAATCTGTTAATTTATACCGAATAGTTGTACTCCCGTTTTCCACAGTGGCTAAATCTTCCGTTTCAACATTAATCGTTTGATTACTTAATTGAGAAAGAATATTTCGTGGACCTTCTAAAGAAACGACAACATGTTCCGGTAATCCAGAGATATATTTACTATTTGAAGAATCTTTAATACGAATTGGTACATTTGTAATAATTTTTTGTGTTGTGACACTCGCTGAACTATCAATATTTGTCGTTAAAGCATCATGTCTTGAATAAATAAAGCTAGCTAAAAGAACAGATAGTAAAAAAGAAACGAATACCACAATATATTTATTTTTCAACCATTTTTCCATACTAGTGTTCTCCCCCTTTTAAAAATTCCATTATTTTTTTAAGGAAGTGCCCTTTTGCACTAGCTATGCCAATTTGTTCATGATTCAAATGACTTTCTAAAATACGTCGTAATTCTTCTTTTGTCAAGTTCCGATGAATATCTTGATGATGTGTAACACTAATATGTCCCGTTTCTTCAGAAACAATAAGTGTTAGAGCATCACTCACTTCACTTAAGCCAATAGCTGCACGATGCCTTGTCCCTAATTCTTGTGGAATATTTGGATTTTCAGATAGTGGTAGCACACAACTTGCCGCAACAATTCGATTTTCTTTAATAATAACTGCTCCGTCGTGTAGTGGTGTATTTGGAATAAATAGATTGATTAACAGTTGACTAGAAATATGTGCATCTACGCTGACACCTGATTGAATATACGGATGTAATGAACTTTGTTTCTCAATACTAATTAACGCACCAATGCTCCGCTTAGCTAAATATTGTGTTGCTTCTTCTAGTGCATCAATCACATACAGCGTTTCTGACTGTGCATCTTGTTTTTTCTTTTTGAAAAAATTGTTTTGCCCCAGTTGTTCTAATGCTCGTCTGATTTCCGGTTGGAAAATAATCACAACTGTAATCACACCCCATGTAATGACTTGATCAATAATCCAACTCATCATCAATAGATGTAATAAATTACTTACAAACTTAATTAAAACAATGACTAACACACCTTTTAAAACATTGATTGTTCGTGTGTTTTTAGAAAAAGTAATTAACAAATAAATCAAATACGTCACAATAACAACATCAATGACATAAGATAAATTACTTAAAGATAATAAATTATTTATATCCACACTCGCCACTCCTTGAAAAATATCATATACAGTATACCACATTTTAACCCAATCGTTGTAGAAATATTCATATTCCAGCTTTTAAACACTTATGACCAAGCTATTTTTATACAAATAAACCTACAAAAAAACACTATGGTGCAGCAGGTGTTGCACCATATTCACGATACACTCTGCTTTTATTTTTAACGAAAAACAAAATCGTACGGATAATTTCTATTTACCAACGCTATTTACTGTAAAACACATCATTTAATAAAGAACCAAATTTTCTTAGTACATCATAAAAAACAACGAGTACCATTCACTACCATATGCTCACTATTTCTCTATACCAAAATGATTCGGCATAAAACCTACAAACGAAAAGGTGTTGGTGGCTTCCTTTTGGAAGCCACCAACACCAAATACTATAAGCCAAAATAAACACAAAAAAAGACCTGCACGATTGCACAAGTCAAAACTGGGGTAGCTGGATTCGAACCAACGAATGACGGAGTCAAAGTCCGTTGCCTTACCGCTTGGCTATACCCCAATCGTTATTGTATTTAAAAATGGGGAGAGGCAGATTCGAACTGCCGAACCCTAAGGAGCGGATTTACAGTCCGCCGCGTTTAGCCACTTCGCTATCTCCCCGTTGCTCTCAAACACAATACTCGAATATTCTATACTATTTTTTTATACTTGGCAATACCTTTTTTTAAATTCATTTATTTTTAATAATAAATCTACTTTTGTCTTTATGTTTATCAATGAAGAACATTAGTATACCTTCTCGCATAAATTAAACGGTATCTTTATTTCGTCTTTTTAAGATAAACCACTGGTGTCTTTTAAAGATTGATATGCTTTATCATCAACCTGATCAATATACGCAATCCAATTATCATCTTTTGATTGACTATTTAATAATTCTGGATGTTTTTCTAATGCTTCATGCCATTTTAAAACATGTGCATTTAATGGCCCTGTCAATTCTGTCACAGCCTTAGATGCTTCAACACCCATAAAAGATTCTTCCGTACTAATGGTATCTTCACTTAAAAATTCTAAAAATGCGATGTCACCCAAATCATCTTGTCCTTTTTCAGATAACCCAAACCAATAGTATGTGTCTATTTTTTCTACCCAAAAACCATTTTCACTATATTTCATCTTAAAGTCCTACTTTCCCCATGCTTCTTCTAACGTTACTTCTTTTGCACCAAACGAGAACAAAGCTCCCTCAATAATAACTGGGCGTTTAATCAACATACCGTCACTGACTAATAAATCAATTACTTCATCAATTGATAAAGTATCTAATTTATCTTTTAATCCAAGCGCTTTATATTTTTCACCTGATGTATTTAATACTTTTTTAACAGGCATTCCTTTTTCTTTTAACACATACTCAAAAAACGCTCTATCCGGAGTTTCTTCTTTAATATTGTGTGTATGATACGTATACCCTTGGCTGTCCAACCATTTCAATGCACGTTTTGCCGTTGAACATGTTAAATGTGTGTAAACTTCCATTTTTTCTCCTCTTTTCTTCTCTATCTCTTATCTATCTTGAATACGTTTAAACATTTTTTCTAAATCGGTATGACTTAAATGAATTAATACTGGTCTACCGTGCGGACAATTGTACGGATTGTCACATTTAGCTAAATCGACTAACAATGCTCTCGCTTGTTCCTCATTTAAATAATGATTTGCTTTTATTGATTTTTTACAACTCATCATAATCGCTGTATCTTCTCTAAACTTAGCAATAGATACGTTTCCTTTTTCCAATAACATCGCAATCAAATCCCGAATGGTATCTTCAAGTTGCTCTTCTTTTATCCACATTGGATGCTCTTCTACAATAAAACTTGTTTGTCCAAAAGGTTGGAGCGTAATACCAACTTCTTCTAATACCAACTGTTTTTCTTTAATCATTAAATAATCATTCATTGGGTAATTTAACACTAACGGCATTAACATACCTTGCTTTTCTTGTCCCAATTCACCAATTTTTTCACGGTAATACTCATATTTAATACGCTCTTGTGCTGCATGTTGATCAATCATATACAGACCATCTTGATTTTCAGCAAACAAATACGTCCCATGCATCTGCCCAAAATAATGTAATTCTGGAAAACGATCCTTACTCTCCGACTCTTCATAAGACACCTGTGTTTCCTTAACCATTTCTATATGAGTGGATTGAGAATTATCGACAAAAACGGGTAATTCGTCTTTTTCATTTTTTGAAATAGAAATATTATCATCTTGTACGTTGTCGTATGATACATAAGGTATTTCTTGAATATTATCTACCGGTTTTTGCGTTTCTAGCATGAGTGGTGCAATATCAATATCCGTTTGCTCACTATCTTGTTCAAATCGTTTTGGTATACTTGACGGAATACGTACTGTATCATTCATCACTTGACTAATAGCTTGCTTAATTAATAGCCCTAGCTCTTTTTCTTTACTAATTCTCACTTGTTGTTTCGTTGGGTGAACATTAACATCAACCAAAGCATAATCCATTGTAATATCTATAACAGAAATAGGGAATCTGCCTATCATTAATTTGGACTCATATCCTTCAATAATGGCATTGGAAATAGCATAATTTTTAATATATCTTCCATTGACAAAAATAGACATATAATTCCGATTAGATCGAGTGACTTCTGGTAAAGTCGTATACCCTTTGACTTTAAAGTCCAAATCTTCTGCTTCAAAATATTTCATTTGTCTAGCTATTGTTGGACTATATACACCTGCAATCGTTTGTTGTAACTGTCCATTCCCAATCGTTTTTAACATTTGATTCCCGTCACTTATCAATGTAAACGCAATATGTGGGTGACTAAGTGCTAAGCGATTGATTAAATCAGCAATATGCGCTGTTTCCCGTTGTAGTGTTGCTACAAATTTTAATCGTGCTGGTGTATTAAAAAATAATTGTTCAACAGTAATACTTGTTCCTTTTCTGGAAGATGAGTACGTATGTTCAATGACTTCTCCTGCTTTTAACACCAAATGTGTCCCTGAATGTTCACCTGTTGACGTATCCAACGTAATATACGACACAGAAGCAATACTTGGTAAAGCTTCTCCTCTGAAGCCTAATGTTTTAATACGAAATAAGTCCTCTTTTGTATAAAGTTTACTTGTTGCGTGCCGTTTAAACGCTAGTAAAGCATCTTCTTGTTCGATACCATCACCATTATCAATCACTTGTATCTTAGACAAACCACCTTCAGAAATATGCACGTCAATTTTTGTACTATTGGCATCAATGGCATTTTCAATCAATTCCTTAACAACTGATGAGGGACGTTCGACAACTTCTCCCGCTGCAATCTGATTTGTGAGTAAAACAGATAATTCTTGAATTTTGCCCATTATCTCACCTACTTTCTAATATAGTATATGCTCTCCATTCAATGTATAGTGGCACTCTGTTTTTTTCGATAAAAACAAAGGTAGCATATCTAAAAAACCTCTCGGCGTGTTTTCTAGTGTTAAATGCTCTAAATTCATCCAAGATACTTGTCCTTCTTGTTCATTTTGAACTAATTCACCTGAAAAAGAACTTGTTTTATAGCATAAAACAACTTGTAAATTTCCTTTTTTATCAACATAGTCTTTGACACCACATAATACGACATCAGAAATATCTAATCCCGTTTCTTCTTTGACTTCTCTGACGACAGAATCGTGCATACTTTCAAACGGTTCTACATGGCCTCCTGGAAACGCTAATCCAGTCCACGTTTTTACTCGATTTTGCACCAATACTTGTTTCGTATATGTATCTTGAATCATACACATATTTGTCAATATAACATTCATCACAGCACCTCTTCTTATGCTATTAAGCATACCAAAAAAGACAAAAAAAGTCATACATCTCGCTTTTTTTATGGTAAAATATACACATATTATGAGGAGGCGGATACATGAAGCGTTTAATTAGTTGTTATGCAAGTGATTTAAAAAATATTTCTAAAGAAGACTTAAAAATAGCCATATCTTCAAGCGAAGGAAGAACCATTTTAGCTGAAACGGTTGTAACCGCTGCACCTTTATTAGAAGGCGTCAGCAATGCCGAAGTAATGGCAACTTTCGGTGCAGATTTAATTGTTTTAAACGAATTCGATGTCTACACACAATTTATAAATGGATTTTATCCTTGTGAAAATCCTATTGCAGAAATCAAGAAATTAACAGGTCGACCTATCGGAATTAACTTAGAACCCGTGGATGAAACATTAGATGTTTTGGACGAGAAAATCGTTATTGCGAAAGGGCGTAAAGCAAGCATTGATACGTTCAAAAAAGCAAATGAATTAGGTGTTGATTTTATTATGTTAACAGGAAATCCTTCAACTGCTGTTTCAATGGAAGCTATTAAAAAAGCTATTGTACTTGCCAAAGACCATTTTAACGGTTTGATTTTCGCAGGAAAAATGCATGGTGCAGGATTATCGGAAAACATTATTGATGTAGATATGCTAACAGCATTTATTCATGCTGGAGCAGACGGTATTTTAATTCCAAGTGTTTCAACAGTTCCATTTGTCACAGAATCATTGGCATTTGCCGCAAGTCAAGAAATCAAAAAACTAGGTGGCTTGGTTATGTCCACCATTGGAACTAGTCAGGAAAGTGCCGACGAACAAACGATACGTTCATTCGGTTTAAGCAACAAACGTATTGGAGCAGATATTCATCATATTGGCGATGGAGGATATGGTCGTATGCCATTGCCAGAGAACATTATGGCTTTAAGCATCGCTGTACGCGGTAAGCGTCATACTTACTTCAAAATGGCACAATCCGTTGTGAGATAATCACAGAATCATTGAAAAATGAAAAAATGGTGTTTTGACATTTTAAGGTGTCAAAACACCATTTTTATCCTCCTTTTACACGACAAAATAAATATATCAATACTACCTCTTGTGTAGTATTTAGTTAATACGGCAAAGAATCTAATGTAATCACTCTATCACAAGCTTTAGCAACCACCGAATCGTGCGTGACAATAATCACTGTTTTACCTAAATGATTTAGTTCTCTTAAAATAGTTAACACATCATCTCTATTTTCATCATCCAACGAACCAGTAGGTTCATCAGCTAAAATAATCGTACTTGGTTTAATCATTGCCCTAGCAATCGCAACCCTTTGCTGTTCTCCACCAGAAATTTCAAAAATTTTCAAAGATTCATAATCTAGTAATCCAACTTTTTCTAAAGCTTCATGAATGATTTTTTTCTTTTCGTTTAAAGATAGTTTCACATATTTTAATGCCATCATCAAATTATGTTCTACTGTTAAGTAATCTACTAAAGCAAAATTTTGGAACAAATAAGAAATTTGTTCACGTATAATTTGAGTAGCCTGTTTCGTATTTGGTTTTGGTGCTTTGTTCCCATTCAAAAAATAGGTACCTGAATCTATCTCCTCAATCAATCCTATCATATTTAGTAATGTTGTCTTTCCAGAACCACTTTTCCCAATAATAGCAACCATTTCTCCTTTTTGTATCTCTAAAGAAAATGAATCAAAAATTGTTTTATGTTTAAATGTCTTTGTTAAATGATTTAATTTTATCAATGTTGTCATGTTATTCCTCTCCTTTCAACGCTAAAGTTAATGCTTTTCCCTCACCTTTTTTAATCAATGATAAAATCATCAATATATCTAATAAAACCAATACACTATAAACGAGTAAAGTAACAACGTTAAACGATAGTAATATCAATTCAACAAAAGCAAATATATATATCAAGCCAAAATACATAAATTCTAATTTATATCTATCTATGAGTGTATATCCTAAAAGCCTAGATACTAAAATCTCTTTTTTCTTAGACATTAAAATAATAAGAAGAATAAAATAAGATGCTAAACTACTGGCAACTATTGCTAAAAACGACCCTATTACCCAAACAAAAACAGAAGAACTAGAGATAGCCAATCTATCAGAAAAACCTGTTGTTAAAACATTGGCGAACTCGATTTGATTTAATTCAAGATGATGATGTTTAATTGCCTCTTGAATAGCTTGTTTATTTTTTTCATTGTCTAAAACTCTAATAGGATTACTAATAGCACTGTTCCCTAAAAATATACTCTCTTTATTCACATATTTATCTTGTAAGCAAATCAAGATAGGATTCATCACAAAACCATTGTTATACCTTTCCATTTCAATATTTTCTGAAAAAATTGGCTTTTTATTTTCTGGATAGTATATTATTTGAACTGGTAAATCTTTTAATTGTAAATGAAGAAGAGATAATACTTTTTCTTCTTTTTGTTTTAGTATTTCTGGTACTAAAACACTAATACGTTGAGTAGTAAAAATATTTTCCTCATTTTCTATCGAAAAAGGTAGCCGCTTCATATAATGTTCATTGATTGTTCCTATATTTACGTATTCCCCTGTTTGATTGTCTAATTTTATACGACCCATTCTGATATATTCCGCATTAGCTGTTTTCTCTAATTCAACAAATAGCTGACCTAGTTTCTCTCCTAATGTGTCATTCCCTTGTAATCTATCTTGAAATTCTGATGAAACAAAAGTATAGTTTGATAATGTCATGTATTGCTGTTGTTGTTCATACATCTGTCTAATTTGAATATCATGATAAAGTTGTTTTATATGAGAAACCATTGATGGCAATAATGCTATTAAACCTATAAAAACAAAAAACTTCAAAAGATAACTAAATCGGATAGATAATTTAAAATGCAAGAAATTTTTCAATAAACGTGAAATACTTATTTTTCTGATTAAGATAAATGATACTCCCGAAAGACACATACAACTAAACAATAAACAAAATTGCCAGCATAATAATGCTATAAAATGTTTGAAACTGCTATTTGGAATAAGTATAATTGCTATGGTTGATACCGTAAAAATATTCACAATAGAAAATAACACTACTCTTTTATTTAGCTCTAACCAAATATGAATTGATTTCACACCAAGAAGTTTCATCATTCCAATTTCACGTAAACGAGAAATCGGATAGAAAACACTAACTAAACTAAATATCGCAAAAGCAATGACTAATAAAAAGGCTCCAATAATAAATAATGTCCCCTCATCATATCCTTTTTCATACAAAGGTTTCAACAAGCTATCTTTTGATACACCGAATACGTTGGCTAATTCCTGATAAATCATTTCTTTATCCGCTACTTTGCCTATAAATTGATACTCACCATCACTAGAAATCAATTTATGTTGTTGATAAAGATTATCTAGTGTTAATAGTTGTAATTTATCATCATTAAACAAGTCCCGAATGATTCCAATTTGATTTGACATATTTGTATCATAAGTAGCAATAATTTGATTGTTTTTGATTACTTTTTCACCGGACAACATATCAATATCTAATGCATTGAAATAGTCTTCACGAAAAACCCCTGATTTATACATCATATCCACATTATTTTCAAATACTATATCTGTTCTTAAAAAACTCACTTTATATGTCTGTGACAATTCTTCTAGTTTCTTTATCATTTCTTCAACATCGACTGATGAGTGATAGACGTGAAAAGCATTTGCATCTACTCCATTAAATTGTTCATCCATTTTTCTATGGTCCATTATTTGTTGGTGGAGCATAAACATTACACATAAAAAGATAGACATAACAAACAATAAGCTAGTTAGTATCTTCTTCATTTTTATTCCTCCTTTTAAACCGACTTGTTATCATAGCAAAAGTATTTCAATGTTGTTCAATATATTATATGTATATATTAACATTATATGTTAAGTGTTGTAAAACGTTTATATAACAATCTATCATAAGATATAAGCCTACATCGTGTTAATCGTTTTCCCTACAATCACGATATATTTGTTCTGTTTAAAATAATGTCATAACAGCAATAACTAAAAAAGATAGTGACCTTTTAAACGGGTCACTATCTTTTTCTAGTTTAACACTATTTTATTCTTCCTGGTCTTTCGTCATAACCAAAGTAAGCATCTTCTAAAATTTCTTGCATATCAGATACCATAGCTAAACGTGGGTTTGCAGGTGTACATTGATCTTCATAAGCTAATAGCGCAATTTCTTTGGTATGAGCTTGCCATTCTTTATGGTCAACGCCTTGTCCTTTAAAGCTCATGTTAATACCAATTTTTTCGCCTAATTCATAAACGGCTTTTGCATAAGATGCAACACCTTCTTCTGGTGTACTACATGGCAATCCTAACATACGAGCAATGTCTTGATACTTCACATCAGCTTTGTAGTAATTGTATTTTGGCCATGTTGATGTTTTAGCAGGACGTGTACCATTGTAACGAATAACATACGGTAATAAGATAGCATTTGTACGTCCATGAACAGTATGGAATCGTCCACCAATTTTATGTGCCATAGAATGTGAAATACCTAGGAATGCATTTGCAAACGCCATACCAGCAATCGTTGAAGCGTTATGCATTTTTTCACGTGATTCAAAATCAGCATTTTTCACAGAGCTTTCTAAACTTTCAAAAACAAGTTTAATCGCTTGTAGCGCCAATCCGTCTGTATAGTCATTCGCAACTGTTGATACATAAGCTTCTGTTGCATGTGTTAAAACGTCCATACCTGTATCTGCTGTAACATGTGCTGGCACTGTCATCACTAACGCTGGGTCGACAATTGCAATGGTTGGTGTTAATGAATAGTCTGCAATTGGGTATTTACGATTATTTTGTTTGTCAGAAATAACAGCAAATGGTGTCACTTCAGAACCTGTACCCGATGTGGTTGGAATACCTACGTATTTTGCTTTTTTACCTAATTCAGGGAAACGGAATGCACGTTTTCTAATATCCATGAATTTTTGAACTAAATCTCTAAAATCAATGTCTGGTTGTTCATAGAACATCCACATAATTTTTGCTGCATCCATTGGTGAACCACCACCCAAGGCAATAATCGTATCTGGTTGGAATTGTTTCATCAATTCAGCACCTTTTTCAACTGTTGTAATGTCTGGATCTGGTTCAACATCAGCAAAAATTTGATACGTTACTTTATTACGACGCAAGTTTAATTGTTCAATCACTCTATCTAAGAACCCTAATTCTACCATAGCATGATCGGTTACAATCATCACACGTTCAACATCTTTCATTTTTTGTAAATATTGAATTGAATCTCTTTCAAAATAAATTTTAGAAGGTACTTTAAACCATTGCATATTATTACGACGTCTCCCTACTTTTTTAATATTAAGCAAGTTCACAGCACTAACATTGTCCCCCACAGAGTTATGTCCATAAGATCCACATCCTAATGTTAATGATGGTAAAAATGCATTGTAAACATCTCCAATACCTCCAAAAGTCGATGGAGCATTCCAAATGACACGAATTGCTTTGACACGTTTTCCAAAATTTTTCGCTAACGCTTCATCTTTTGTATGAATAGCTGCCGAATGTCCTAACCCATGAAATTCTACCATTTGTTCTGCTTTTGTCAGACCATCTTCTTGATTTTCTGATTTTAAAACAGCTAAAATTGGGGATAATTTTTCACGAGTTAATGGTTCTTTTTCGCCAACTTCTAAACATTCTGCCGCAAGAATATTTGTGTTTTCTGGCACTGTAAATCCTGCTTGTTCTGCTATCCAAATTGCTGGTTTACCAACGATATTTGCATTCAATTTAGCCCCAGCACAATTTTTACTATTTGCTTTTACACCAAAACAAAATTCTTCTAATAATGCTTTTTCTTTCTTATTGACAAAATATGTATGATACGATTTCAATTCGTTTACCATGTCTTGATAAATTTCTTTATCAATTATCACAGCTTGTTCAGAAGCACACACCATTCCATTATCGAATGATTTACTCATTACAATATCATGTGCTGCTTGTTTAACATCTGCTGTTTTTTCGACATAGGCTGGTACATTCCCAGCTCCCACACCTAATGCTGGTTTACCACAAGAGTACGCTGCTTTTACCATGGCATTTCCGCCTGTTGCTAAAATCGTTGAAATACCTTCATGATTCATCAGTGTGTTTGTTGCTTCGACTGACGGCGATTCAATCCATTGCACACATTCTTTTGGTGCCCCAGCTAAAACGGCTGCTTCTTTCACAATACGCGCTGCATGAGCTGAACTTTGTTGTGCAGAAGGATGAAAAGCAAAAATAATTGGATTTCTTGTTTTTAATGCTATCAATGCTTTAAAAATAGTTGTTGATGTCGGATTTGTTGTAGGTGTAATCCCACAAATAACACCAACTGGATCAGCAATCGCTGTAATTCCTGTCACTTCATCTTCATCAATAATACCAACTGTTTTTAAATGACGCATATTATTCACAACATGCTCACATGCAAATAAATTTTTAGTTGCTTTGTCTTCAAAAACACCTCTACCGGTTTCTTCAACAGCATGCATCGCAAGAATACCATGTTGATCCAATGCCGCAACAGATGCTTTTGCAACAATGTAATCAACTTCTTCTTGGTTTAGCTTTTTAAATTGTTCTAGTGCTTCTAACCCCTTTTTCACAAGTGTATCAATTTCTGAATAAATCGTTGTTTCGTGTTTTTCCATAAACAAAACTCCTTATATTTTTTATTTGTTAATACATTCACATGATACAATGTTTTTCATGAAAAATCAATACTAAATTTCAAAAAAAGTCTATAATAAAAGCTATTATAATTGTATACGCTTCCGTTTTTTATTGTGAATATTTTAACAAAAATAGAGAAAAATACCGATTTTTCCTTTTATATCACGGTATTTATATACTAAAAAGGTAGCGAATAATACTATCATTCGCTACCTAAAATATTATTTATGATATGTTTCTAAATCTATTTTATTTTCCCATTTATCAACAATAACACTACTCAATAATGCACCTGTTACATTAAGCATCGTTCTTCCCATGTCTACAATTGGGTCAATGCCAAAAACTGCTCCGATTTGGTTCATATAACTACCCAAACCTAATCCATTCAACGTTACTGTTGCAGCAACTGTTGCCGTTCCTGGAACACCCGCAATTCCAACAGATCCGATTGTCACAACTAAAATAAGTGTAACAATAAATGATACGTCAAGAGTTTGCCCTGTTGCCTTTGCAAGTAACACACCTAGCATCGCTGGAAATACACCTGCACAGCCATTCATTCCAATCGTTGTTCCTAGTGTTGCAATAAAACGAGCATTTTGTTTAGAAACACCCATTTGCTCTTCTAATGTATTTAGTGTATACGGTAATGTACCAACACTTGAACGAGAAGAAAATGCAAATACCATAGTACTAAATGCTTTTTTATAAAATGTGATAGGATTTAATCCATTTACAGCTAGTATAATAGCGTAAACGCCTAACATGATAAATACAGCGATATATAAACCTACAATAAAACTAAATGTACTTGAAATAACGGATACCCCATTACGAATAATCGTACTAGATACTAATGCAACAATACCATACGGCATCCATTTCAACACTGTTTTTAACATACTGTTTACAATTTCTTTCAATGCCATTAATACTGACACTGCTGGTTGAATAACTTCTGGATTTTTTTGGTTTAAGAAACGAATGGCACCCGCAACTAATGTTCCTACGATAACAACGGATACAATTTGACTATTCGTTGTCATCACACTAAAAATATTATTTGGAATTAAATCTAAGAAAAATTGAGGGAAACTTTGCGATGCAATAGTTTGCATTCTATCTGCTGTTGATTTTGTCAATTCTCCTGCAAAACCAGATGCACTTAATTGTAATAACTCTACTACACCTACTGCAACAAGTGCTGAAATAGCCGTTGTTCCAAGTAGCATCGTGAATGCTTTGATAGATAATGATTTAATATTTTCTCCGTTTACTTGTGTCACAATGTCTACAATAGATAAAAATACAATCGGTACAGCAAGTAATTGAATAAGTTTTAACACACCACTACCTAGCAATGAAAACCATACAGTAATTTCTTTTTGTGCAAACTGTGTATAATGAACACCTTGCGTACTTCCGAATAAATCAATACCCAATCCTAAAACAAGACCTAAAACTAAAGCAATTAACATACGTGTTGAAAAAGAAACTTTTTTCTTTTGTAACACTTTTAAAAAATATAAGCTCCCTAATAATACAAAAATACTTACTAATGTGATACCCTGGCTAATTTTTAAAAAATTAGTAAAAAATGCAATGTTTTCCATATCCATACTCCTTTTTAAATGTATGCTCATACATATACATAAATATAGGCAATCGCCTATTTTGTATCAGAAAATTGTTCCTCTAAAATTGATGTCACCGTTTCTATTGTCTTTATTAGTTTATGTTGTCCTTTTTCTGTTAAACAAATATAAACAGAACGTTTATCTTTTTCACACTCACAACGCTTAATGTACGCACAACATGCACTACTTTCCATTCGTCCAATCATTCTTGACATGGCACTTTGACTTAAGCCTACGAGTTGTTGCAGCTGTTGTAAGATCATTTTATGCTCTTCTTGTTCATTTAAAAAGTATAGTACATAAAATTCTTTCAAAGACAGTTTTTGTTTTTCTGCTAATTCTTTCTCAAGAATTGCTTCCACTTCTTTTTGTTTTTTTGTAAATGCAAACCATTGGAGTAAACAGTCATCTTTTTCCATAAATACCACCTCATTATACAAACAATTATCTAAATGTATGCTCATGCATTTAAATTAACATAAAAAAAGAAAGCTGTCAACCTCAAACAGCTCTCTTTGAATCTATTTCTAGTTATAGAATCGTATCCGCATTTTTCAAAGAAATCTTTTAAAATAAGGCTTCTTTTTCTTTATAGACTTCTTGAATAACTGTATACATATCTGTCGCTTCGTCTTTTTTTGTTGTTTCAACGATTTTATCAATACGTACCGTCAATGTTTTTGTTCCAAATTCCAATACTAATTCATCGCCTACTTTTACTGTACTACTAGATTTTGCAACATTACCATTTAAAAAAATACGTCCCTTATCCGCTACTTCTTTAGCAACAGTTCGTCTTTTAATAATACGGGATACTTTTAAAAATTTGTCTAATCTCATTTAATTTCATCCTTTTCTTTTTGTTTTATTTTTTGCCATAAAGCATCTAATTCTTCTACACTCTCTACCTTTACACCGTCAAAAACATGAGGATGACGTCGTCTAATTTTACGATTTAATGTATCCAATACATCTTCTAAATTAAAGAAACCATCGTATTCAGCAACACTTGTTTGAAACAATACTTGCCATAACACATCACCTAATTCTTCAATAAGATTATCAATATCATCTTGTTCGACTGCCATTATAACTTCATTCACTTCTTCTTGCAAATACGGTAATAATGTTTCATGCGTTTGTTCTTTTAACCAAATATCATGTTTAGCAATATCATCCATATATGCTTGTAATGTTTGGAATGATTTGGTTGCTGCATCTCTTTCTAATGCAGGAACAAATAATGTCGTTAAATTGTAGACACCTTTTAATCTATCTATTTCGTACAAAGGAAGCCACTCTACTTTTTCCGTTGACGTTCCTGCTCCATGAACCAATGCCACTTGGTAATCATCAGGGTATCTTTCCATTAAGGCTAGTTTCACATCACTTGCGACATATTCATTAAATACTTGCATAATCATAATGGATTGTGTCAATACTAAATCATCCACTTTAAATCCAAGTGCATCGACTAATTGAAAACCATCAATCATATCTACTTGAACAGCTTGAAGTAAGTCATCAATAAAACTTTTGCCACCTAATATTGTGACATCAATCTCTTTATCTTGTAACAATGTCTGTACAACTTTCTCTGCCACCATAGGATGCCCCGGAACAGCATATAAAATATGTTCGTTCTCTTTTGTCAGTTGTTTTAAAGTCATCACAATTTTTTCGTATGTTTCTTCAAAAGTATCTGTATGTTCATATATATCATCAAAACTTTCATATAAAAGCCCTTGTTGTTCTAAAGTGTTAATCACTGGATGCTCTTTTGTTCGCAAATAAACGATCTGTTTGTCATCAATCGCTTTTTGAATGACCTTATAAACACCTACGGTCATTTGTTCCAAATCGCCTCCACCTAGACCTATAATATCTATTTTCAACATAAAACACTCCTTATCACATTATCTTCACTATTATAGCATATTTTACACCATAAAAAGACAGTGAATGACTAATGCCATTCACTACCAAAATAATATTGATTTCTCTTTATCAGCACAATAAGATGTAGAACTTTAGATTTCTAAATATTTTTGTAATATTTCTAACCATAAATATATTTCTAAGCCTGTAATATCAAAAACAACGGATAATTGTTGATTATCTTGATTGATTTGGGCTTTTAGGGTCACTTTTCCTAGTTGTTCAAATAATGTTGGTGCACTTAACATTCTTGATTTTTCCTTAGAATATGTCACAAACACTTTATTCCCAACACGTTTGATTTTATCCACATCTTGTTTTTCAGCATAATATTTCAATAATCCAATATTTACCAAATCAGAAACTTCTTGAGGATAATCACCAAAACGATCAATCAAATCATCTTGGATTTGACGATAATCCTCTAGACTGTCAATTGTACGAATACGTTTATATAAATCAATTTTTTGTCGTTCGTCTTCAACATAATTGGTTGGAATATATGCTGTTATTCCTAAATCAATCTCAACATTCTTCACAACTTTTGCTTTTCCAGTACGTTTGACTTCAACAGCTTCTTTTAACATTTCTGTAAATAAGTCAAACCCTACAGAATCAATAAAGCCACTTTGTTGTTGCCCTAATAAATTCCCTGCTCCACGAATGGACAAATCTCGCATGGCAATTTTAAATCCTGCACCTAGTTGCGTAAATTCTTTAATAGCTTCTAAACGTTTTTCACTTGTTTCTGTTAACATTTTGTGTGGCTGATACATAAAGTATGCATAAGCAATGCGATTGGTACGTCCTACACGCCCACGTAATTGATAGAGTTGTGACAATCCCATTCTATCAGCATCCTCTATAAAGAGCGTATTTACATTAGGTAAATCAACACCCGTTTCAATAATTGTTGTTGTGACTAATACATCATATTCTCCTTGCATAAACGATAATAATGTGTTTTCTAAATCCACTTCACTTAATTGACCGTGTGCAATCGCAATACGTGCATCTGGTACGAGCATACGAATGTGCTCTGCTTTTTCTTGAATAGACTCTACTCGATTATACAAATAAAACACTTGCCCATTACGTGCTAATTCACGTTCTATAGCATCTCTAACAAGAGCATCATCTTGTTCCATGACATACGTTTGAACGGGATAACGATTTGCCGGTGGTGTTTCAATAACCGACAAATCACGCACACCTAACATAGACATGTGTAATGTTCTAGGAATTGGTGTAGCTGTTAAGGTCAGTACATCTACTTGTGATTTTAATTGTTTTAATCTTTCTTTATGTCGAACACCAAAACGTTGTTCTTCATCAATCACCAATAAGCCCAAGTCAGAAAAATCAACATCTTTAGAAACAAGTCGATGCGTTCCAACAACAATATCAACCGTCCCTTTTTTTATACCCGAAACAGTTTCTTCCTGTTGCATTTTCGTTCTAAAGCGACTTAACAAACCAATGGTAATAGGATAATCTTCAAAACGTTGTATAAGCGTCATATAATGTTGCTGTGCTAAAACGGTAGTTGGTACCAAAAAAGCAACTTGCTTGCCGTCTTGAACAGCTTTAAAAATAGCACGCATCGCAACTTCTGTTTTCCCATAACCAACATCTCCAACCAATAAACGATCCATCGGTTTCGCCTTTTCCATATCGTGTTTAATTTCTTTAACACTACGCAACTGATCGGGTGTTTCCGCATAAGGAAAGGCCTCTTCAAAGTCGTGCTGTTCTTTAGAATCTTTACTAAATGCAAAACCGACTTCACTTTCACGTTTTGCATATAACTCAATCAATTCATCTGCAATATCTTCTATTTTTCGAGCTACTTTTTTCTTTGTTTTCGCCCATTCTGTTCCACCTAATTTATTCACTTTAGGATCTTTACCGTCAGAGGCAACATATTTTTGCACAAGATGAATTTGAGTAACAGGAATGAACAATTTGGCATCATCTTGATAAATAATTGACATGTAGTCTTGTTTAACGCCGCCAATGTCCAAGGTTTCCATTCCTTGATACTTTCCGACACCGTGACTGACATGCACAACAAAATCACCCGCTGTTAATTCTGAATAACTTTTTAATCTTTCGGCATTCGTTAAGTTTTGACGTTTAGCAATCGTCTTTGTTACTTTATTGAATAATTCACGTTCATTTAAAAAGACGATTTTCTCAATGGGTAATTCAAAACCACTATGAATAGATCCCACAATGATATTGATTGCACTTAGTTGAATAGCGGATAATGTTGTCACAACATTTTGAATATCAAAATCAGAAAATGTTTGACTCACTTTTTCAGCACGTTTCATATCCGATACACACACGACAACAGTCATCTGTTGTTTAGTAAATCGCTCCATTTCATTTTTAATCAACGGCATTTGACTAAAAAATTGTGGCATACTCCGATATTGGAATGAATAAATTTCAGAAAATGCAATACGACCTAATCCTTTTTGCAAATTAGAAAAATATAACTTTTTATGCGTATCTTTTTTGATAATTTCTTTAAAATCTAATTTCAACTCTTGTGTAGGCAGTAAAACGGCTTGTTCTACTTTGTGCAACAACCAATCTTGTTCTTCTGATAAACTCGTTTTTTCTTGCTCGATTAGTCGAGCGTACTCATCTAAAACAACCAAGCCTTTTTCATCTAAATAATCTAAAATACTAATATTTGGATAGATTAAGTCCATGTACAGTGCAGGATGCTCCGGTAGTTCATGATGCTCTATTCTTTGAACCAACCCGTCAAAAAACACATGTATACTATCAGCAAGTGTTTCATCTGTTATTTTTTTAATTGCTTTTTGTTTACTTTTTCCAATCGTTGAAACTGCATTTTCTAACACTTCTTCATCAAATAAAATATCTGACGCAGGTAAAATGGTGACATTGTCCAACACCTCGATAGATTTTTGTGTTTCCGCATCAAATTGTCGAATAGAATCAATTTCCGTATCAAAAAACTCAAGTCGTAATGGTTGGTCATGTGTTAAAGGGAAAATATCTAGTATACCTCCACGTACACTAAATTGACCCGGAGATTCTACTAATTTTTCACGTATATATCCCATTGTATGCAATGTTTTAATAATCGCATCAAGATGCCACTCTTCTCCAACAGAAATAGATAGCACACTTTCTTTAAATAAAGTTTTAGGCGATAAACGATGTCTTAATGCAGATAATGGTAATACGACAACACCACTTTTTTGTTTTGTTAAAAAGTCTAAAACTTCTACTCTTTGTGACACTAAATCTTTTGAAGCAGTTGCATATTCAGCGGCAATGGTTTCCTCAACTGGAAATAAATACACTGATTCATTAGGCAATAATGTTAATAAATCTTGATATACATACGTTGCTTGTAATAAATTATATGTAACATATAAAATAGGCGCATTGTGTCGTTCCTTAATTTTAGAAATCACATAACTTTTAGCAGCACCAGATAATCCCAATACTAATTGATTATCCAATAATTCTGTTTGATTGACTAATTTCTCTAATAACTCCATCTTTTACTCCACTAATTAAAATCATTCATCGTCAACACAAAAGATTTTTTCTCTATCCAATGTTGCATAGCTTGAATGGTCTTGTCGATTGAGGTTTCAACCTCTGCTTGATAAATGCCTAAAAACTTAGACAATACATGTTGCGTAACCGTTTCAAAAGATAAAGGTCTTCCTATACCTACTTTAACACGGTTAAATTCTTGTGTTTGTAAACTGCTTATTAAACTTTTAATGCCATTGTGTCCACCAGCACTACCTTTTTGTCTTAATCGAATTTTTCCGATAGGTAAATCCATATCATCATAAATGACCACAATATCTTCCACATCAAGCTGAAAATAATCCATTAAAGGTTTCACAGCTTGACCAGACAAATTCATATATGTCTGTGGTTTAACCAGAATTACTTTTTCACCATTGATAAACAACTCTGTAAACAGCGCTTTATGTTTTGTTTTATGAAATGTCACTCGTTCTATTTCTGCCCATTTATCTAAGACCATAAAACCGATATTATGCTTCGTACCTTCATATTCTCTTCCAGGATTTCCCAATCCAATAATCATTTTTGTCATCTTCAACCTCTATACATACACATAGACGCATAAAAAGATACACATGTATCTTTTTATGCGTGTTTATTTATTCTTCTTTAGGAAATATTATCATACTATGTTTTTACGACAATGTCCAGTCAATCGGCTCTATATGTAAAGCACGTAAATATTCATTGATTCGGCTAAATGGTCGGCTCCCAAAAAAGCCTCTATAGGCTGATAACGGACTAGGATGTGGTGCTGTTAGTATGATATGTTGCGGATTTGTAATGAGCGTTTGTTTAGATTGAGCAAGGCGTCCCCACAACACAAAAACGACTGGTTTTTGGCGATCATTTAATACAGAAATTACTTTATCCGTAAATATTTCCCATCCTTTGTCTTTATGACTGTGCGCTTGCCCTTTTTCGACAGTCAATACGGTATTTAACAACAAAACACCTTGCTGTGCCCATTTTGTTAAATTTCCTTGAGTAGGCATTAAACAACCAATATCGTCTACTAATTCTTTAAAAATATTTTGTAGCGACGGAGGAAAGTCGATATTTTCTTGAACGGAAAAACTTAATCCGTGTGCTTGATGTTCTCCATGATATGGATCTTGTCCTAAAATAACAACTTTCACATTATCATATTCAGTTAATTTTAACGCATGAAACATATTTTCTTTGGTCGGAAAAACCGTTGCTACTCGCCGTCTTTCTGAAACGTATGTCATCACTTGTTTAAAATACTCTTTTTCTTTTTCTTGCGCTAAAACATCATGCCAAGTCGTCATACACTCACTCCTTTTCTCTCATTACAGTAACAAAACAACCGTATATAGTCTTTTATTCGATAAAAATTGTGTTGAAAAATCTTCCAACACAATTTTACTTATTGCCCATTTTTCGCGTAATTTGTTTCGACACTTTCTTTATCAGCTTTCCACCAATCTTGATTTTCTTGATACCATTGAATCGTATCTGCTAATCCAGAGCGAAAATCTGTATATTGAGGTACCCAGCCTAATTCTTCACGTAATTTTGTAGCATCAATCGCATAGCGTAAATCATGGCCCGCACGATCATTTACATGTTCATAAGCATCTTTAGGTTGTCCCATTAACTCCAAAATCAATTCAACGACTGTTTTATTATCTTGCTCACCGTCTGCACCGATTAAATAGGTTTCTCCAAGACGACCTTTTGTTAAAATAGTCCACACGGCACTAGAGTGGTCATTGGTATGTATCCAATCACGTACATTTTTTCCTTCTCCATATAATTTAGGTTTAATACCACTTAATACATTGGTAATTTGACGTGGGATAAATTTTTCAATATGTTGATACGGCCCATAGTTATTTGAACAATTTGAAATAGTTGCTTTTAGCCCAAATGAGCGTACCCATGCTCTAACTAATAAGTCGGAACCTGCTTTTGTTGATGAATACGGACTAGACGGATTATAAGGTGTTTCAGATGTAAATTTTTCTCCAACGCCGTCCCCATGTCCAGGTAAATCTTCACGTAAAGGCAAATCTCCATAAACTTCATCGGTGGAAACATGATGATAACGTACATCATATTTGCGACACGCTTCAATCAATGTGTATGTTCCAATAATATTTGTTTGTACAAATGGGAATGGGTCTTTCAAAGAATTGTCATTATGCGATTCTGCTGCATAATGTACGACAGCATCTGCTTTTTGTACTAATGCATCCACAAGCGTTGCATCTGCAATATCTCCTACGATAAGTGTTACTCTATCTTCAGGTAATCCTTTTAAGTTTTCACGATTTCCGGCATAAGTCAATTTATCCAATACAGTTACATGAATATCTGGATGATTGTTTACAACATAATGCACGAAATTTGATCCTATAAATCCGGCACCACCTGTCACAATAATATGCTTCATCTTATTCTCCTTATATTTGTCCATATACAAATGGATTTTCTGTTTCAAATTCTTTTAAAGTTGGGTGCTTTTTATCTTTTTCAGATAAAATAGCTTTTTCAATATTTACTGGCCAATCAATCGCTAAATCAGGATCATCAAATGCAATACCTGCATCAGCTTGTGCATCATAATAATTATCGCATTTATACAAGAAATTTACATTTGGTGTTAATGTGACAAAACCATGTGCAAATCCTCTTGGCACGTATAATTGACGATGATTATGCTCGGACAAAATATATCCTTCCCACTGCCCATAAGTAGGACTTCCTTTCCGAATATCAACAATAACATCTAATACAGCTCCTGTTACCACACGAACTAATTTTGCTTGAGCTGCCTCTCCTTTTTGAAAATGCAATCCTCTTAAAACACCTGCTTGTGCGGATAAAGAATGATTGTCTTGCACAAAATCCGTATTGATACCCGCTGCTTTAAAATCTTTTTCTGAAAAACTTTCTGTAAAAAATCCACGATGATCTCCAAAAACAGCTGGCTCAATAATTTTGACATCTTGTAATTTTGTTGTCGTTACTTTCATGATTTGTCCTCTTATTCATGCTCTACTAAACGTAGTAAATACTTTCCATACTCATTTTTTTTCAATGGTTCAGCCAATGCTAAAACTTGTTCTTTCGTAATATAACCCATACGGTAAGCAATTTCTTCTAAACATGCCACTTTTAAATTTTGACGTTTTTCAATCGTTTCAATAAACGTAGATGCTTCAAGTAATGATTCATGCGTTCCTGTATCTAACCACGCAAACCCACGCCCCATAATTTCAACAGATAATTGCCCTTTTTCTAAATAAGCTTTATTAACATCTGTAATTTCTAATTCGCCACGAGAAGATGGTTTGATGTTTTTAGCAATATCAACAACTTGATTGTCATAGAAATATAAGCCTGTTACTGCATAATTACTTTTTGGTTTTTCTGGTTTTTCTTCAATAGACACAGCTGTCATATTTTCATCAAATTCCACAACACCAAAACGTTCCGGATCATTTACATGGTAGCCAAAAACAGTTGCACCCTCTTTTTTAGAAGCTGCACGTTGAACCATTTTAGATAGCCCACCGCCATAATAAATATTATCTCCTAAAATTAAACAAACAGAGTCATCACCAATAAAGTCCTCTCCCAAAATAAACGCTTGTGCTAAACCATCTGGACTTTCTTGTACTTTATATGAAATATCTAACCCAAGTTCGTGTCCATTTCCAAAAAGTTGTTCAAAACGTGGTGTATCTGTTGGTGTGGAAATAATTAAAATTTCACGAATACCCGCCAACATTAAAACAGATAGTGGGTAATAAATCATTGGTTTGTCATAAATAGGCATTAACTGTTTAGAAACAGCTCTTGTAATTGGATACAAACGTGTGCCACTACCTCCTGCTAAAATAATTCCTTTCATTTATTAACCTCCTGATTTTATACGTCGTATCATTTTATTACCAAGATATTTCGGTAATATCGTTAACGCTATTTCAAATAATACTAACGTTTTATCTTCTTTTAAATACTTTGTTAAAGACCAAATATCTTTGAATTTTCTCGTTTGAAATGCTTGTATTCGTTGACCGACAAACGATAATTCTTTATCAATCTCTTTTTGATACGTCTTACCAAATCGCAATGCTAAAGCGCGAAACTTATCTTGTTCGGGGACTAACTTTAAAGGAATATAATCATCAACAGCATCAATCCCTTTTAGAATAGCTTTACCAATTTGATTATGCTGATGTAAACGATAATCAATTAAAGGTTCTTTTATAAAAGCTATACGCCCCATGCTTGCAGCGACTAAAGCTAACCAATGATCATGCACATACTCTTCATAAAACGGCATCGCTTTTTTAGCAATCTCTGTTAACATTAGCATGGAACAGCCAGGCATACAATTTCTTCGAATAAAAAATGAGAACGTGTTATCTCCATATACATGGTGAATACGTTTATTCACAGTAGCAAAACTCGACGACACAAATTGTTCATTTTCATCAATAATCGCTAAATCAGAGTAAACAAGCAATGCTTTTTCTTGTTCAAGTTTGTATACTAATTTTTCTATTTTTTGATGATGCCATCTATCATCTTGATCACAGTAAGCAATATACTCTTGTTGACAGTCACTTGTCAATAACTCAAAAGTCTTTGTACTTCCCATATTGACGTCATTTTGCACAATCGTAAATGGTCTTGTGAAAATAGTTGTCGCTAATGTGGCGATTTGTTTAAAATAATCATCATCTGCACTATCATCTCTAATATAAATATGACAATTAGGATACGTCTGTTCTTCAAGACTTTTGAACTGTTCCTCTAAATAAGTCATATTTGGCTTATATGTCGCTACGACAATACCTACTGATTTCATCTATCGTTCTCCTTTGTGAACACACCGCCCAACAACTCATCTAATCGCTGATTATATTCACGCTGATTAAAATAATGCATAAACACATCTTTAGCTCGGTATTTCATTTGTAATATATCATCTGATGTTAAAGATTGAATATTATCAATGTTCTCTTTTTTTATGTTTTTTCCAATACTGTACTCAAACACAAAACGCTCGGTATCTCCAGATACAGTATTCAACAATGGCAATCCCCCATTTAAATAATCCAATGTTTTTAATGTCAATCCGATAAAAACAGTGGGTTTTAATATATTGATACCAAAGGCACATTGATTAAAAATATCCTGTTTTTTCTTTGCATCATACACATTCCCATAGTCATAAATATGTTGACAAAATACCGATAACCTTTCAATAAATTGTTCTTTTTTCTCCCCATTACCAATCACATGAAGTGTAATAGGTTTATACTCACTCAATACTTTTATCATCTCTTCGATTTTATCAATATCAATAATATTATTGATAGAACCTAGATAACATAAAGGCAGTACATCTTCCTCTGGTGTATACGCAATATCCTCATCACAATTTTCTTTACAAGGATATAATGTTTGAACATTTAATGTTGGCTGTATTTCTTTTAATCTCTCTTTAAATAAATCACACTCACTAAAAACATAATCTGCTTTGCTTAAAGCTTTTGTCCGTAATGTTTGCCAACAATAAAAAGGAAGAGAAAGTAGCGTTTTTGAAGAGCCTGACGGAAACGTTTCCGGCCACATATCAAACACATCAAAAATAACACGAACACTCGGATATTTTTTCTTGTATTTCGCAATAAAATGTGCCACAAAATTCGGAGGTACCATAGCATATATAACATCTGGTCGAATCATTTCTAATTGTTGATATACTTTTTTAGCAAAAGCATAGTGCGAATGGATACGTTCAAACGAAATATTTTTTTTATATTGTATCAAAGGAATCTGCACTATATTAGGAATTGCCAACGTATATTTTTGGCGATTCATCGTATCATAATCTCCTGTCACATACGTGACATCATATCCCTTTTGTTCTAAATATGTTTGAATGTATTGAATCCGTAATCCATAATAATTAAAATTACTCACACAAACGGCTCTCATATCGTCACTTTTCCTTTATTTATATTATAAAATATTATAACATTGATCGTAATGATGTCAAAGTAAGGTTATAAAACAATGAAAATAATATTCAAATACTAATAAACAAAGAAACAAAAAAAGCTGTGACAGCAACCAAAATGATACTGTTCTATGTCAAATAGTGTTAGTAATCAAAATAAAGCAACCTGATCAGCTAATAGTGCAGATGTTTCTTTTCTATCAGTTTCCTTGTTTTTAAATAAACGATTTACAATTAGTATTCTTATACTTAAATTATAAAACCTCATTAAAATATCCGGATATCACTTGATTTATATGGATATAACAAAATTTGCAAATAAGATAAATTAATCTCATCATGAATTAATAGTTCTTCGTTAAATTGCATTATTTAGTTCTATTTAAACAGAACCTTTATCCTATAAAACAAACGGCGTCAATCATCCATTTAGTCACAAAAATACTATACCATCGATTTTTAAAACATTCTTGTTATTTTTCACATGACTCTTTTCTCATGCCTTTTGTTTTTCTATCAATCATATATCGAGGTCTTGCCTTCGTTTCTAAATAAATTTTCCCAATATATTCTCCAATAATACCAATGGAAATCAATTGGATACCGCCTAAAAAACTCATAATGGATATCATACTTGTCCATCCTACTAGAGTATAACCAAAAAAATAACTCACAATACTCCAAATCAAAAAGATGAAACTTATTATAGACGTTAACACACCTAAAACTGTAATAACACGAATTGGACGAACACTTAAACTTGTAATACCGTCAAAAGCTAATCCTAGCATCTTGCTTAAAGGATAATGACTTTCTCCAGCCATTCTTTCTTTACGGCTGTATTCAACAACCGCATGATTAAAACCAATTAAAGGAACTAATCCTCGTAAATAAATATTCACTTCCTTAAATTCAGAAAGAGCAAGTATCGCTTTTTTTGACATTAAACGATAATCCGCATGATTATATATAACTTCACCACCCATTTTGGATAAAAGTTTATAAAATTTTTCCGCTGTAAATCGTTTGAAGAACGTATCTGTTGATCGATCCTTACGAACACCATAAACAATTTCGGCTCCATTTTTATATGCTTGAACCATATCTGTCATACAACAAATATCATCTTGTCCGTCACAGTCAATCGTAATTACAATATCGGCAAAGTCAGCAGCCTCAATCATACCTGCCAAAACGGTAGACTGATGTCCCCTATTTCTATTTTGAGAAATCCCTTCTACCCATTCTTCCTGTGAGTACCGTCTTATTAAGTCCCATGTTTTATCTTTACTTCCATCATCAACAAACAAAATACGACTTAAAGGACTAACATATCCATTATCCATTAAATAGTGTAATTGCTGACTAAAAAGCGGAAATGTATGAGGTAAGACAGCTTCTTCGTTATAACAAGGAATAACAATATATAATATTGGATTTTCCACTACTATTTTCTCCTTTATTTTTATTATCTTCCAATACTAGAAAACAAAAAACGACCAAAATTTTTTAATAACAATATTGATAGTACTATTCAAATAATAGATTTTTTCTATTTAGACGAAAATCATTATATCATATTCAGCTTAAAAATTTAACCAAAAGTAATTATGGTTGTATAATTTTTAGGGTTAATGGCATAAGCCAACAACCCTAATTTCATGTAGACAAAAAGGCAATTTTCTCTTAAATTAAAAGTACCACCAAATAATAAGGAGAAATTGCCTATGTCTAATATAACAGAAATCTTACTACAATTAAAGGATAAAAACATCACATTTGATCATAAGTAAATTATATAATTAAGTTAGTGTATAGTTGCCAAATATTTATAATATACTATCTCATAAAATATTTTAAAAAGTTTAACAACTATTTAACACAACTTATGATAGAACTCTTATGATTCAATAAATCTACTACTTAGAATAACACTCACAATTATTTAAAAAACCAACGCTGTATATCATTGAACGTTACGGCAACCATAAGCAATACCAATAATCCTGCAAATACCAATGTAATCATGGTTTCTTTTTCTTTACTAATTGGTTTCCCACGCAATAATTCTAGTATATTCAATACGATTTTCCCACCGTCTAATGCTGGAATTGGCAGTAAGTTCATCACACCTAAATTCACACTAATCGCAGCCATAAACATTAAAACAGACATTATACCACCTTGAGTGGCTTGCCCACTTGCTTGAGCAATTGCTACTGGTCCTCCAAATTGTTGAATATCAAATCCTGTTTTGAAAAATCCAGCTAGAGTTGACCAAATACCTGTAGCAATTTCCCATGTTCTTGTGAAACCATACGCCAAAATTGACGTTACAGAAGCATCTTTTTCTTGCTGGAATGTGACACCAATGACATTATTTTGAAACGGTACAGTGTATGTCACCATCTCATGATTTTCTTTTTCCACTATCAATTCAACTTGTGTTTGTGTTTTTTTCGCTTCAGATAGTCTTTGGTATAATTCTGCCCCATTTTTCGTTTCTTGATGATCTACCTGTGTGATACTGTCCCCTGTACGAATACCGGCTTGATACGCAGGTGTGTTTTCCATAACATTTACTTTATTCAATAAATGAGGAATACCACCATTCATAAATCCAACTAAAATAAATAGTAAAATACCTAATATAAAATTGTTTAATGGTCCACCAAAATTAACAAGAATACGGCGAAAAATACTTGCTTGTTCAAACTGTTTTTCTAGTGGTGCTACTTGTATTTCAGTTCCGTTTTCTTCGATATACGTTGCCTCTTTTGAAACAGAAAAAGTACTATCTGTATCTTGCCCTGCTAGACGACCTATTAAAAGCATTTCTTTTTCTAAATCGGCTTGACGCACTTCAAAAGGTACTGCTTTATCCAATCTTGTTTTAGCGCATGTATTAATGCATGTCACTATATTGTCTTGATTGAGTACAATACTAATCAACTGTCCTGCTTTTAAAGGTTCAACATCATCACCATATCCTGCTAAACGAACATATCCCCCAACAGGCAATGCTCGAATAGTATATGTTGTCCCATTTTTCTTTGTGGCAAAAATTTTAGGCCCCATACCAATCGCAAATTCTCGAACAAGAACACCTGAACGTTTCGCAAAATAAAAATGACCAAATTCATGAATGGTGACTATCACCCCAAAAACAAGTAAAAATACAATAATTTGCATGAAAAACCTCCTATTATCTTATATTAAGCAAATTAAAATAATGTGACACGCTACCACCCCAAAAAGTGTGCTATCAAATCTATCTAACACACCACCATGACCGGGTAGTATATTTCCTGAATCTTTAACATGGTAAAATCGTTTTAAAGCAGACTCAACTAAATCTCCCATTTGTCCTGCTAACGAAACACCAAATGCCAATAAAATCGTCCCTAGAAAATCTAGTGAAAGTGTCGCAAATGGTTGATGTATCGCAACAAAAATGAGTGCATATAAAACAGCAAGTGCCGTTCCACCAACAGAGCCTTCAATCGATTTATTAGGACTAATATGTGGAGCTAAACGATGTTTCCCAAAACGTCTTCCTACAAAGTACGCACCTGAATCAGTTATCCAGCCAATAGAAAAAATGAACAAAATCGCAACAAATCCATACTCTCTAAGAATAAGTACATGGTGTGCACCTAATCCAATATATAAAGCTGCAAGCGAAACTATACCTACTTTTTCAAATGAAAATTCATTTTTAGAAAAAACGGTTAAAACGAGTAACGCAAAGGAGCATAGACATAGCCAAAGTAAAGGTGTCATACGGAAATAATTGTAGTAAGTAATTGGAATGGTTAAGCCAATCGTTGCCAACAATCCAATAATCACTTCCGGAGAAGGTATTTTTATTTTTGCCATATGCATAATTTCCATAAAACAAATAGCAGCTAGTCCTACAATAGAAAGCTGGAACGTTAATCCTCCAAAATATAATAATGGCAGACCTATCGCCAAAATGACAAGCGCTGTTATAATTCTTAACTTCAAGACATTTCCTCCTACAATCCTCCAAAACGTCGATGCCGTTTTTGATATATTGCGAACGCTTTTTCTAATTCTTGTTCTTTAAAATCAGGCCAAAATACATCTGTAAAATAAAATTCACTATAAGCGATTTGCCATAACATAAAATTACTAATGCGCTCTTCGCCACTGGTACGAATTAACAAATCCGGCTCTGCATACTCGCCTAATTGTTTGGACCATAAATAATCTGACACAATCTCTTCGTTAATTTCTTCTACTTTATCATGATATTCAATACTTATTTTTTTTATCGCAGCAATTATTTCCGCACGGGACCCATAATTTAATGCAAAATTTAAAATCATACCGTCATTCTGCTTTGTCTGCTCCACAGCATCCAAAACAGCTTTTTGCGTCTTTTCGGGTAATTGCTCAATAAATCCCGTTGTCATTACTCGAATATTATTTTCATTTAATTGTGGAATAAATGTACTAAAAAAATCAATCGGTAATTTCATTAAAAAAGATACCTCATCGTGAGGTCTTTTCCAATTTTCTGTTGAAAAAGCATATAAAGACAATACTTTAACACCTAATTTTTTCGCATGCAATGCAATCGTTTTAACTGTTTGCATACCTTCTTTATGCCCAGCTACACGAGGTAACATACGTTGTTGTGCCCAACGACCATTTCCATCCATAATAATGGCCACATGATTAGGAACACCTTGCTTTTCATCAAACGATATTTTTTCTTCATTATTTTGTTTCTTTTTGAAAAAAAACATATCCTCACCTATTTTCTCAAGATTTCACTACTTTTCTTATTGTAACATAAAGAAACGACAATATACATTCAAATAATAACATTTTTAATCGCTTGATAAATCAATATTTTACAATTATACACTATTTAATCAATCACATCTACTTTAGTAACAACGTAGTAAAATACGTAGCAAATTCGCTGGGGAATGTCTGATTTTGTCTAAACAAAAAACACCCCTAAACTAGAACATTCTAGCTTAGGGGTTCATTTATTTTTTCTTCAATATATACGGTACTCCGTTGATATTCACTTCAATATTTTCAAACACAATTTCTATCTTATCGTGTTTGACCTCTTCTTTCTTATAAATCATGTCGTCATATTTAGATAACGAACCATTCACTTTTTCAATCTCTGCTAATCGACTTGTCATACCAATCAAGTAATTTTCATAACCAGTTGCTGCATAATCATAGTATGATCCACCTACTTTAAACATACCTTTAACACATTCAGAAAAGGACTTAACACCGGATACACAATACATATACCCATTTCTCATTAAATGGAACCAATCTTTTAAAAAGTCGTCTACTGTTTCATAGTGCATATAATAACCACCTTCGATTTGTCGTCTTGCACTACCTTTTGTGACAGTCACACCACTATCACGTACAACCGTTTCTTTGCCATCTGGCATTGTCATGCCTGCCCAATTGTTATCTATGATACCAACATTTGACGTACCCCACAACCCCTCAAAATGTAGAACGGTAATGGCATAACTTGGCAAGATGTCGTAATGTTTGCATAGTGCGATTATTTTGTCTAAAACTTCTTGTGAAAGACTAGAACCTTTGTAGTTTAAAACACCATCTGATTTATTTTCCGGTTCGCTAGCTGGCACATCTTCTCTTTTCGTCAACAACTCATTCACTTTCGCTTGTACGGCATCGTACTTGTCACCTAGTGCTTGTTTTCGTTGTTCGCCATTACCTAACTTACCGTCTATCACATCTTGTGCTAATTCGTCAATAGAACGCTCATTCTCGTTCGTATTGTATCCAAGCAAGCTATTTACTTTTGCTTGTACGTCTTCAACGTTGTATCCTGCTTTTTTTAATAATTCAGTACGTTCTGCACCATTCCCCCACAAACCATTTAAGACTTGTTGGGCTACTTCGTTTATATCTGTTGTTTTAACCGACTCATTTTTATTGTATGGTGGACGTATCCAACCGACAATCCCGTCAAATGAACGTTCCCGGTAACGTGCTACACCACCAACTGTTAAACTATCTGCGTTGCCGTCCACATTTTGTTCAATGGTTTTAATCGTGTAGCCGTCACTATCTTCAATGACGAGCCCAGTGTGCAAGTAATGCACTGTCCATTAAACTAATATCCATATCTTCAAACTGTGATTTATAACCAAATCCTCCATTTGTGCCAATATTTCGCTTTTCACAATTCGTTACGACACTTTTTAAGGACGGTTGTCCATTATGGCAAATGCTTTGTTGGTAAATACCCTGTTCCCATAAAGAATTAGCAGTAATAATTTCTTTGACAGTTGGTAAGACAGTTCTTTTTATTTTATAGTCTTTTAACTCGTTTTCAAGTATTTGTTGACTTCCTGCACCGTCAATCACAATACTGTCCACATCTGCTGATTTTAGAAACTGAATAATCCATTGCGTGCCATTTCTTACAGACTGACAATCAATACATTCAACAAAAATAGTTTCATTCATTCTAACAGCAACACTCATCGCAACATTTTCTCCGTTGCTGCCAAATTTTATACCAACAAATAATTTACCTGTAAAATGAGAAATATTTTCAACTTTTAAACAATCCCAATCTTTTTCAGAAATAGCTGATTTTTGATTATATCGTGGCCAGTAACCCAAACGTTGAATATTATGGTCTAACTTATCTTCTCCAAGCTCTGCCTCAATTTTCCGCTCGTTTAAATGGTATCCCATTGACGGATTAGAATGATACCACGCCTCTACATCGTCAATCTCTTTTTCTTCATCAACAGACCACTCTGCCCAACCAGAATATTTTGTTTTACCAAATAACACATTTTGTCGATAAGTTGTAAAAACCGTCCCTGTTGAAACAGGTGTTGGTGGTGTACCACACATAACTGTCATGGGATTATCACTATCTGTTACAGTATATTTAAGTGCTGATTCTTGTTCAGTTGTGTATTCTTGTGCCTCATCAATAATCATTAAGTCAAAACCTTCACCAAGTCCACCATTTGATGTTCTTGTTCGGAATTGAATAATACCACCCGTTTCATATAATTCAATTCTTTCTTGTCCTTTTGCACGAATAGAATTAAAATGTTTTCCATCCACATAACCCATTTTTTCAAGATATTTCTTAACCTTTTCAAAAGAGGAATGAGATGTACTTATTCTATGAGCTGTATGCAATATATTGATACCTTCGTGAAGTCCCCATATCTCCAACATGTAGAGAATTTCAGACTTACCATTTCGCCGTGGAATAGAATACCCAAATTTTTGATGAACCCATAACTGTTCCTTATCAATTGCCATAATTGGCTTTAATAAGTTCTTTTGCCACTCGTAACATGTTAAACCTGTTTTTTCGTATAAATCAACAGCTTCTTGATATTTTGATTTCGTTTTTTGTAAGATTACCGATTGAGTAGGATTCTGATTGCCAATTTTCTTTCTTTTAGCCATAAAAACTCCTTTCAACCGCTCACCCTGTAGCTTTTAATGCCTTCAACAGTTTTGGGCAAATAAAAAAAGCACTTCCGACAAGTCGTGAATACCTAATTCCATAAACTCATTATCGTTCTTGCTTCTTTTACTAAATTAATTAACTTTTTCATTCTAGAATTATCTCTAAGATATTCGATACCATCACCAGTTATTTTTACTTGCGATAAATCATACCCTACAACATCACCACCCCAAGACTTAATTATTTTTAAGTTCTTAATGAATTTCTTTTCTTCCAAATCTTCCAATATAGAAATAAAATAATCTTCATTAATTGGAAAATCATTAGTTAAAGGATATAAATAAGTATCATCTTCATAGCGATTTTTTAACTTTCTATAAAGATAGGTTAATATCTTAAAAACTATAACATCATAGTCATCTTTTGCCATATATACCTCCTTAAATATAAAAACACCTAAACTTATTTGGAAAAGTGATTAGCTTCGTCTCCAAAACGGCTTTTGAAATTTATGGATACATTTACTTATTTTTGCATTTTCGATTTTTAACTGTTCATATGCTTCTTCAAGAACCGTCACTTTGGTGAAGACTTCCTCCATTTTTTGTTTCAATTCTACAATTTCTTTTTCTAATAAATGTTTCTTTTTCATCCGTTTGTTCATGATTAAACCTCCTTTTGTATATAAGAAAAAAATGCCTATATTACTATAAACTTTTGATTTTTTGTGCGAAATGATATATAATGAGGATAAATAAGAACTGGTTTGGTTCCCCTTGTCCACATTGTGGTCGGAACCTAAGTCAGTTCTTTTTTTGTAGTATATCAATTAACTTATTACATCGTTTTATAACGGCAATATCGAGTCCTCTACGTCCACTTTTATAAATATTATTAAGCTGATCGATTACTTCTCTAATGCTTAAAGAGGAATCTGTAATATCATATATAATGTTTTCCGCTTGAATTCTTGCTTTTCTAGTATTTTGATCAATCGTTCCTTTTCCTGCGCCTGTGATTACTTTTAGGTCGAATTTCATATCTTTAATCAAATAATCGGGTGTATGTACAGAATCCGGATAATTTATTCTTGGTACCAAATATACCGAAGTACCAAACAACTTAGAAAACCACTCTGCTACTTCCTTTTCTTTTTGTGAATAATCTAAAACCACATGCTTACCATCAACAAAGTACTTAACCCCTTCATGTTCCCAATAATTCATTTCTGATACTTTGCCTTTACCTACATTTTTCAACCACTCCTTTTTATACTTAAATAAGGCTTATCAGTATCTGATAAACCTAGTTCTTTTCTTTCTTCAATTTTCGATATATCAACAATCTTTTTAGACCAAACATTTTGCTTTTTACCATCACCAGGTTTGTAATCAACCGTACACCGACAATTTCCATGTCGACGGTAAACATCTTTAGGAACTTTCGGATAATCGTATACACCAGCTAGATTGCGACACCAATCGCAACAATTCCCAGTATGCGTCCGAATGATTTTAGGGCTTAATCCATGCTTCTGCATATTTAACGCCATTTTCTACATAAATTGTCAAATAATGTTTCATACGTTATTCCTTTCTAAACTCAGTTTGAGTTGTTTATATAGCATCAATCGAATGAGTGCGTTTAATGATAATTGTTTTAACAGCTTTTCTTGTCTGGATATCGTATCTAGCAAAGTAGTCTAATAGCGTGCTGGATTTACGGTCGTGTACAACGTCAATCAGTTGATGAGTCAGTGCATCACAATAGATAAAACTCATGGTACTATCAGAAGATTTTACTGACTTGAATTCATCAAAACATAGATGATGAGGTAATTGTGTGTTGTGATTTACTTTTAAAGTAGAGGCGACCTTATCAACAATACGTCTGACCGTATGTACAGATACATTGTGTTGTTTAGCGATGTAGGTTTCTGAAATGGTTTCTGTTAAAGTATCCATTATCTTTTGTTTTAAACGGTTTGTGATAAAACAATGCT
>NZ_WNJY01000014.1:0-46962 GCF_010892355.1 Granulicatella sp. zg-ZJ
TTAAAAAGACCAATTTAAATAAAACAACAGGGTCTAAACTATTGCGACCATTCGTATGGCTATAATAAGGAGAAGTAATCTCATAAATAAAGTTGAAATCAATTGATTTATCAATTTTACGTAGTAAATGGTCTTTTGGTACTAATTCGGACAATGTGTTTCATATGATTTCATCATTTGGGTGAGTTTCTTTATAAAACATAGATTTTTCCCTCCTTTTTCTTATCTCTATTATACCACTTTTAAGCGTTATTATCGTATCAGACGTTGTGGTACGAATGGCTTCGTTCTCGCACATGGTAGAGAACGAGCGATGTATCGTGTACATCGTGGTAAGCCGTACAACTTAACGTCTGATACGAAAAAAGACTGTTGACACTCTTACTTTGTCAACAGTCTGAACAAATCATCCTAGTGCTTCTTGCACTAGGATGATTTGTTATGTGTTTTATTTAGCATACTCCACTGAACGCAATTCGCGTATCACTGTTACTTTAATATGCCCTGGATATTCTAACTCAGATTCGATTTTCTCTTTAATATCACGTGCCAATAAAGCCGTTTGATCATCGTCCAATACATCAGGTTTAACCATGACACGTACTTCACGACCTGCTTGTATAGCAAAACTTTTATCAATACCTTCAAAACTATTTGAAATTTCTTCAAGTTTTTCCAAGCGTTTAATATAGTTTTCTAATGAATCACTTCTAGCACCTGGTCTTGCAGCAGATAACGCATCTGCAATGGCAACAATCGCTGCAATGACTGAGGTAGCTTCAACATCACCATGATGGGAAGCAATGGCATTGACAACAATAGGATTTTCTTTATATTTTTGAGCAAATTCAGCACCAATTTCTACATGTGAGCCTTCTACTTCATGGTCTAAGGCTTTTCCTAAGTCATGTAGCAATCCTGCACGTTTTGCTAAATTAACGTTTTCTCCTAATTCTCCAGCAATGATACCAGATAAACGAGCCACTTCAATACTATGATTCAAGACATTTTGTCCATAACTTGTTCTGAAATATAAACGTCCCAATATTTTAATTAAATCAGGATGTAATGTATGCACACCCACATCAAAGACTGCTTTTTCCCCAATATCTCGAATGCGTTCATCCATTTCTTTTCTAGATTTTTCAACCATTTCTTCAATACGAGCCGGATGAATACGTCCATCTTTCATGAGTTTTTCTAATGTCATTTTAGCAATTTCACGACGTACTGGATCAAAACCACTTAATACAACAGCTTCTGGTGTATCATCTATAATAACATCAATCCCTGTTAACGTTTCTAATGTACGAATATTTCGTCCTTCACGCCCAATAATGCGACCTTTCATTTCTTCATTTGGTAAAGAAATAACTGATACAGTATTTTCAGAAACTAAATCTGATGCCGTACGTTGAATAGCTTGTAAAATAATATTTTTTGCTTGACGATCGGCTGTTTCTTCTGCTTGACGTTGTGACTCTTTTACCAAAACGGCACGTTCATGTTTTAATTCTTCTGTTAGTTTTGTTAAAATGATTTCTTTTGCTTCATCAGATGTTAAAGATGCAATATTTTCCAATTCTTGTTGTTGTTGTGCAATCAATGATTCTATTTTTAATTGCTCTTGTGACAATACTTCAGAACGTTGAGATAGTACCTTTTCCTTATCATCAATCGTTTGCTCACGACGAGATAAGTTCTCATCTTTTCTATCTAAATTTGTTTCACGCTGAACAAGTCTTTTTTCTTGTTCAATGACATCGTTTCGACGTTCTTTTAACTCTTGATCTATACTTGTACGATATTGTTGAATTTCTTCTTTTGCACCTAATAATAAAGCTTTTTTCTCAGATTCCGCATCTTTTAATGTCAAATCTGCATTCTTTTTAGCATCTTCTAATAAAAATTCGACTGTACCACGTGTACTTGCCAATTTTTTTTCATAAGATAATTTTCTAAAAATATATCCTGCCCCTATACCAAGGATAGCAGCTACTAAAATAACAATGATAGTAGAGGTTGCATCTCCTTGTGGGATTAAACCACTAGGTCCCATATCGACACCTCCTATCATATTTATTTTTTTATTTTTACTAAATAATACATAATGACATACGACAACTTAGCCGTACACCCTTACATTTTATAGATAATATAGTCCCTTGTCAAATATTATATGGTCATTTATCTACCCTTTTTTAAATGCTCCAATTCTTCGATTGTTAACTCTCGATATGCTCCAATTGGAAGTGTTTCATCTAATTGTAAACTTCCCATACTCAATCGTTTTAAAAAAACAACTTTATTATTCAATGCTTGAAACATACGTTTTACTTGATGAAATTTTCCTTCTTGAATCGTCACGAATACACAATACGAATCTTTTATCGTGAGCTTAGCAGGCAAACATTTATAGCCGTCTTCTAATATGATGCCTTCTTCAAAAGAAAGTACTAAATCTTCTTGAATTGGATATTTTAGATGTACTTCATATCGTTTATCAACATGCTTTTTAGGAGATAATAAATCATGTGCTAAAGCACCGTCATTTGTCAATAATAATAGACCTTGTGTATCTTTATCCAATCTACCAACAGGTGCTACTCGATGATACCTTTTATCCAACAAATCTAAAACTGTTTGATGTATCTTATCTTCTGTTGCACTTACCACACCTTGTGGTTTATTTAACATAATATAGTCGTATTCTGTATAGTGATATACTACCCCTTGGCACATAACTTCATCTTGTTTTTCATCTATTTTATCATCTGCTTTTTTAGCAATTTCTCCATTTACTTGGACTTGTTTCTTTTTGATTAACTCTCTAACATCTTTTCGCGAGCCAACACCCATGTCTACTAAAAATTTATCTAATCTAATCATCTTTTTCTACCTACTAACACAATAAAATCACACTGGTAACCCACTGTGATTTTATTGATTTATTTACTTCCTAATAAAAGTTTAAATGCAATTCTTAACGCTTGATCTGTCGATTGACAATGTTCTTTTTCAAGTTGAGGTAAGACTTTTTTAATTTCACGTTCCGAATATCCTAATCCTAATAACGCTTCTTTCGTTTCTGCTAAAATTGGTGATATTTCTAAAACAGGAATATGATTTTCCAAAACAGGTTTCGATATATCAGTAAACTTCCCTTTTAAATCTAACACTATTTGAGCTGCCGTCTTTTTCCCAACACCTGGAAACTTCGTCAAATAAGTAATATCATTCGTTTCAATAGCCTGTATCAATCCCTCACTATTATCACTCGCCAAAATGGACAACGCACTTTTTGGACCAATCCCCGATACACTAATCAATTTCAAAAATAATTGTTTTTCTTCTAATGACTTAAATCCATATAACGTAATGGCATCTTCTCGAACAGCTTGATACACATACACCGTTATATCTTGTTTGAGCATTTCTTGCAAACCGAATGCATTCGGCATAAAAATCTGATAACCAACACCATGCACCTCTACAACTACATACGTTGGATAAATCGACACTAACTGTCCTTTTACATACTCAAACATTATTTCACCACTAACTTCGTTGTATCTGCATAGTTTAATACTTTTGTTGCACATTGCACCAATATACTTAAACGATTGTTCCGAACTTCTTCGTTTTCAACCAACACCATATTATCATTAAAGAAAGCTGTAATAGGTTGTGTCAATATTTTTAAAGTATCATAAGAAACATGCTCTACTTGTTGCACCACTTGCGCCAGTACTTTCTCACTATCTGTTTCAAATAAATCTGATACGATATTTATTTCTCCGAAGTTTTCTATATCATGCGATTTTTTAGCAAGGTTTAACACACGAGATACAGCCTCGATTGTTACTTTAAAATCAATTTCTTGCGTATGCTCTTGCAAATCTTTGGCATTATGGATAAGCAATGGAATATTTAATGTTTGACTCGCTAAAACAGATTCAATCACATCATAACGAATATCATAACTTTGTAATTTTTGTTGTAAACGTGCCAAAATAAATTGTCGTAATAACTCTACAACATCACTATTTTCAACGTGGTATACTGTTTTTAAAATAGTTTCAAATAAAGAACCCATATCGATTTGCCAATTTTCTTTTTCAAAAATAGACACAATACCAATGGCTTGACGACGCAATGCGTACGGATCATTCGAACCACTTGGTATCATTCCTTTTAAGAAGAAACTAATCAATGTATCTAGTTTATCAGCAACAGCCAACAATGCTCCAGATATACTTTCTGGTAAAGCACCATCACTTGATAAAGGCAAATAATGCTCTCTAATGGCTTGTGCCACTTCTATGCTTTCACCTTTATCTAAAGCATATTTTTCACCCATAATTCCTTGTAATTCTGGGAATTCACCAACCATATTTGTCACTAAATCAAATTTATAAATTTCTCCTGCTCTTACAGCATGTGTCACATCAATTTGTAACAAGTTTGAAAGAACTGTTAAAATGGCTCTTGTATTTGACATTTTGTCATAGACAGATCCAATTTTCACATGGAAGTTAACATGTTTTAGTTTCTCAACTGCTTGTGCAATCTGAATTTTAGCGTCTTCTTTTGTAAAGAATAGCGCATCTTCTAAACGTGCTACCAACACTTTTTCATTTCCTTTAACCACATTATCTAAATGTTGATCATTCCCATTTCTAACAGAAATAAAGAATGGTAATAATTGACCTTCTTTATTTTTAACATAGAAATAGCGTTGATGCTCTTTCATTGTGGTGATAAGCACTTCATCAGGTACAACCAAATATTTTTTGTCAAATATTCCAAAAAATGCAGTTGGATACTCCACAATGCTTGTTACTTCTTCAAGCAACTCTTCATCTAATTCCACAACCCAATCATTTTCTTGTGCTAACGCATCAATTTGTGACACAATCAATGATTTTCTATCTTCTTGATTAACTAACACATATTCTTTTTCTAACTGTGAAACATAGTCACTCGGTGTCAAAACTGTCGTTTCTTGTCCTAAGAAGCGGTGACCTCTTGTTGTTGTACCTGTTTCTACACCCAAAATATCAAATGGAATGATAGTATCTCCGTAAAGAGCGATTAACCAATGAATAGGACGAATATATTTCAACGTATGATTGCCCCATGTCATTGAAATCGGAAAAGTCATTTTTAAGATTACATCTTTTAAACCAGGCAAAATAGATAATGTATCTTGTCCTTTAATTGATTTTTTAACATGAACATACTCAACACCTTTAATATCCTCAAAGAAAATATCATCTGTTGATAATCCTTGCCCGTTGACAAAACCAATAGCGGCTTTTGTCCATTGACCTTGTTCATCTAAAGCAATTTTTTTTGCCGGACCTTTAGCAACTTCTTCTATATCTTCTTGTTTTTCAACAACTTCTTTAACAATAACTGCCAAACGACGAGGTGTGGCATACGCAACCACTTCTTTGAATGCCAAACGATTTTCTGTTAAAAATTGTTCTACACGTTCTTTTAATTGTTCACTACTAGAACGTACATATTTAGCAGGTACTTCTTCTAGTCCAATTTCTAATAAGACATCTTTTGTCATTTATTTATCCTCCTCTAATAATTTTCGTGCTTCTTCACGACTTAACAACGGAAAACCTAAATCACGTCTTGCTTGTACAAAAGCTTTTGCGACTTCTCTAGCCATATTACGAATACGTGCCAAATATCCTGCTCTATCTGTTACAGAAATAATACCTCTTGCATCCATTAAGTTAAATGTATGACTACATTTTAAAATATAATCATAAGCTGGGTGAACTAAATTTTTCTCCATTTGCTTCAATGCTTCTACTTCATATTTATCAAATAATTCTTTTAATAATGGAGCATCACTTGTTTCAAATGCGTATGTAGAATGTTCAAACTCTGGTTGAATAAAAATCTCACCATATTTTACTGTATCGGTCCATTGTAAATCATACACGCTTTCTACTTCTTGAATATAAGAAGCTAAACGCTCTAAACCGTATGTCAATTCTGCTGTAACAGGTTTACATTCTAAACCACCAACTTGTTGGAAATATGTAAACTGTGTCACTTCCATACCGTCTAACCAAACTTCCCAACCTAAACCAGCACATCCTAAAGACGGATTTTCCCAGTTATCTTCTACGAAGCGAATATCATGCTCTAAAGGATCAATCCCCAATGCTTTTAGACTATCCAAATATAATTCTTGAATATTATCTGGAGAAGGTTTCATAATGACTTGAAATTGATGATGCTGGAACAGTCGGTTTGGATTTTCACCATATCTTCCATCTGCTGGACGACGAGATGGCTCAACATACGCTGCATTCCAAGGCTCTGGACCAATAGCTCTTAAAAACGTATACGGGCTCATTGTTCCTGCTCCTTTTTCCGTATCGTATGCTTGCATCAATAAACAACCTTGTTTAGACCAATAATTTTGTAATGTTAAAATAATTTCTTGTAAGGTCAATCCTTTTTTCATATTTTATATCCTTTCCTATCTTCTCGTTCTTATAAAAGAATGGCATAATCATGCCACATTTTACCATATTTTTAATCAATTCACAACGATACAATACGATATACTAAGCTATTAAAATAATGTATATATAAACATTTTTATTGTTTTTTTACAAAAAATATTGAATCTCCGTCAAATCTGTTGGTACAACACGATTTATTATAGAGCCAAAATATTATAAAAAGCCTAAACTAGCCAATGCTAGTTTAGGCTTGGAGTGATTTTTATTCAGCTGGTGTAATATCATTTTCAATAATAACTTTAATCGCATTATGTTCACTTGCTTTACCAAAAATTTCGTACGCTTCTTCAATTTCACTTAATTTGAAGTAGTGTGTTACTAATTTTTCTGGTTGAATTTTGTTTGCTGCTAATGCTTGTAATAATTGAGGTGTTGTATTTGTGGATACTAAACCTGTTGTAATATTGATGTTGTGAATCCATAATCTTTCAATATCGAATAAAACAGGTTTTCCATGTACACCCGCATTTGCGATTGTTCCATCAATCGCAATAACTTTTTGACAGAAGTCAAATGTTGCAGGAATACCAACAGCCTCAATGGCTACATCGACACCACGGTTATCTGTTAATTCAAATACTTTTTGAATTGCTTCGTCAACATTAGAAGAATTGATTGCGTGTGTTGCACCAAATGACAATGCTCTTTCTAAACGGTTGTCATCAAGGTCAATCATAATAATTTTTGCTGGTGAGAAGAATTGAGCTGTTAATAAAGATGCCAATCCAACTGGTCCAGAACCAACGATTGCTACGGTACATCCTGGTGTTACTTTACCTTTAAGAACCCCAATTTCATATCCTGTTGGTAAAATATCTGATAACATCACTAATGCTTCGTCAGATAATTCTTCTGGTGTATGATATAAAGTTGCATCTGCATGTGGTACACGTAAAAATTCTGCTTGTGTTCCGTCGATTAAGTGACCGAAAATCCAACCACCTTCGTCTTCACAGTGTGCATAAATTCCTTTTTTACAGTAATAACATTTACTACATGAACATACACATGAAATAAGTACTTTATCCCCTTTTTTAAAGTTTGTTACTGCTTCACCAACTTCTTCCACAACACCAATACCTTCGTGTCCTAAAATAGTGCCACTTTTAACAGCAGGAACATCTCCTTTAATGATGTGCAAATCGGTACCACAGATTGTTGTTTTTACCATGCGAACAATAGCATCTGTTGGTTTTAAAATAACCGGTTTGTCTTTTTCTACAAATTTTGCTTCTCCTGGTTTAACATATGTATAGGCTTTCATAATTAACCACCTTTCTTCTATATGATTATATTATGCCACATTTTTTACAAAAAATACATAACTTTTAAATACAAAAATCATCGAATTTATTGTTTATTCGGCACAAAAATAAGATGCACTAACGAATGTGAAAAAGAAATATAATGAACAAAGCTATCACAACTTGAAAAAGCCCCACACTCAATCCATAAATAGCAAATTTAGGACCTTCTTTTAGGAATTTTTTTATATCCAGTCGTAATCCAATAGCGGCTAAAGCAATGGTTTCAAACCAACTGCTTACAAATTTTGCACTGGATACAAAAACTGGTAGTATCCCTATGGTACTATTGATAAGGCAAATCAATAAAAATAAGCACACATACCACGGAATAGGGAATGTTTGTCTTTTTTGGACAACTATTGGCGAATGATGTTTTTTAAACACTACTTTTTTACAAGCATATACAACAAATACTAAACACATAATACGTGTCATCTTGTATAGCATCGCAAATTTAACGATTTCTTCGCTGACTAAGCTTGCTCCTGCCACTACTTGACCTACAGATTGCAATGTCCCACCTAACAAGGCACTTTTGGACATCAAAGCATCTTGAAACAGTGCAGTCGCTAAAAATGGTAATGTTAACATCATCACAGTCCCTAATAAATTGACTAATGTGACAATTTGACCTTTCTCATCATCTTTAGCATGTATTGCCGGTGCAATAGCACCGATAGCTGATGATCCACATACAGCATTTCCTCCCGCCATCATCAAACTCATCTCATCATTAAACCCAATACGTCTTCCTAAAAAATAAGTTCCTATTAACACAATAGACATATTGAGGAAAATATATCCGACACCATTGATGCCCATTTGACTAATCGTTTGAAAAGTTACAGTAAATCCTAATAAAACAACAGAACACTCAAGAAGCTTACTTTCAGAAAATTTTGTTCCTTTATTAAATATTTGATGCTTTAAAACAGTATTACCAAATAAAATGCCTAACAAAATAGCTAATGTTGCTGGTCCTCCTATGGCAATATAGCTTGATACCATTTTTGCCATAACCGTGACAAAAAAAGCAGCTATTACACCTGGTAAAAGAGGTTTTATTGATATTTTCATATACTGACACTTCTTTCTAATCTTTTATGTTTATCTTACACAATATGCTCCCTTTTGAATAGGTATTTTACTAAATTCTAACAATCAATTATGAAATATACACTACGACTACGATACAACTTACATTTATCTGTTTATTTAATTTTTCATTGATGTGCTAATACTCCTCTCTTTTCCATTAGAAAAATAGTAAAAAGACTTAAAATCAACACGTTGAACGTGTTAATTTTGCTCTATAATAAATCGTGTTGGTGAAAGTTATCCACCAACACGATTTGACGAAGAGCCATAAAAAATAAAAGAGACTTTTTAAATATCCTCACAAAAAGAAATCACTTTTGGTATATCCCAATTAACTAACAAAGACTACCAACACACTCTGCAGTTTATTTTTGATACTCTTTATAATCAATAAAAATATATAGTTAACGTAATAATTTAATTATTTCTTTTTTTGATATATATTTCGCTGGTCCTACACTAGATACTATACCTATTGTAAAGATTACTAAAAGAGAAACAACTATTCCTGTAGTACTGATTGGAACATGAAAAGGCAACAACAAACCTACAATTTGAGATAATAATATACCTATTAAATAACCAATCATACCTGCAATACTAGTCAAAATAATTCCTTCAATTAAAAATTGATTCCTTATATCTTCTATAGTAGCACCCGTAGCTCTTCTAATCCCTACTTCTGAAGACCTTTCAATAACTGATGAATACATCATATTCATTACTCCAACACTAGCAATCAAAAGTGAAATTCCTGCCACTGTTGATACAAATATTGTTAAACCACTAATTACACTTCCAAACCCTTTAAGTAATGAATCTAAATTTAAAATATTATACGTACCTTCACTTCTATTTGTACCAAAATTTTCCATTAACTCTAATATATTGTCAGATGTTTTTTTTAAATTGACATCAGAATTAATATAAATCGTTAAATACACTGTTTCTTTAGTCCCATTATAAAACTTATATGTTTCGCTTGGAACTACTATATCAGATGAAAAGAAATCCATCTGCTCATTATCATAAATCCCCGAAACTATATATACCGTATCTTTAATTACTATCTCCTTACCGATCAAACTACTTATATTATCTGTAAGAGTTATTGAAAATTCTTTAGATATAACTACTTTCTTATTTAAAAATTCTGAATCTAATCTGATAATACCTTCTCCATAAAGTATGTTATCATAAAATTCGTCTACTAGACTAATATCTATATTTTTAATTTTGTTTGCAATAAATACACTATCAGAAAAAGAATTTGGTGATTTATTAATAAGTTCTAAACTACTTACACCATGTATTGATTTTATTAAGTTAAAATCATCATTAGTAAAATAATGTTCCGTTCGTATTAAATCATTATAGGGGTTAAATATCATTTGGATCGGAATTTCTTTAGAATATTTACTATCTGTAATATTTTCAAAAGTATATTTATGAAATCCTTCTCCAATAGAAACTATGACTATAACACTGCTTAATCCAATTATAATTCCCATCATCGTTAGACAAGTTCGCCTAAAATTTAATAATAATGAGTGTAGTGAATTTTTTAATAAAATTATTTTAGCTTTCATTCGATACTTTACCATCTATAATATTAATAACTTTATTACAATATCTAAGAAGATCACTATCATGTGTCACTATCACAATTGATACTCCTTTTTTATTTAAATCATTTAATAGTGTTAATATTTCCAAAGATGAACCTGAATCCAAAGAACCTGTTGGCTCATCTGCAATGATTATATCTGGATTAAGTACTAACGAACGAGCAATTGCGACTTTTTGCTTTTGTCCACCTGAAAGAGTACGTATATTAGAATCAAATTTATCAGAAAGTCCCACCTGATCCAAGCATTTCATTACTCTATCATTTGAAAAAGACTTCTCTCTTGAATACAAAAAAGGCATTGAAACATTTTCAAAAACATTCATTGTTTCCACTAAAAAAAAACTTTGAAAAATGTATCCCATTTTACTATTTCTGATTTTAGATCGTTCGTAATCACTCATACCTTTTACATTAATTCCATCCAATAAATATTCTCCAGAGAAACAATTATCGATTAAACCGATGATATTTAATAATGTTGATTTACCTGAACCACTTTTACCCCAAATCGCTAAAAAATCACCTTTATTAATTTCTAAATCAATATCTTTTAAAATATTAATACCTGATTTATTAGCACTCTTATTTATATTTTTAAGTTTAATCATCAGAATACACCTCTTTTATTTCATCTCCCACAATTAATCCAGATATTAAAATAATATACCCATTTTTTTCTATGCAAGTAATTTCTGTTCGTTCAAAATTTCCTTCTGCATTTTTTTTATAAACAAAATTATCCTTAATAGATGTTCTCGGTATTTTTATTTCTTCATCTTTGAGTGAAACAAATACTCTGTCTCCTATTTTCAAATTGGTAGATTGTATATTAACTTTAACATTGTAAAATGATTTTTGTGTATTAGTTTCCGAATTTTTAGTAGGTATTTCTGATACAAAAAAAATTTCTCCATTATACACATTATCATCATTTATCTTTTTAAAATTAATCAAATCACCTTTTCTTATTTTTGAATAATCTGTATCAGATATTTCAAACGATACAATTTTAGAATTACTATGAATTGACACTATAAACTCTTCACTCTGAGTTTCATCAATATATACTATACCATCTAATTCAGAAAAGACTTTTATATTCTCTTTAGATTCCATTACACTCTTTCGTGATATTTGATCTTCTAAATTAATTTGCTCTATTGCTAACTGTTCTTTTAATTTATCAAAATCAGCATTTACTGTTTGTTGTCCATCAAAATTTTCTTTACTATCTATTCTTTTCTCATATTCGTCTATATCTTTTTTTAACCCAAAAATTATTCTATTTTGCCTTTTTATAGTATTTTCTAATGAATTTAGTTCCTCAGAAACTGCTGAATTTAAATATTCTAATATTACATCTCCTTTTTTTATACTTTGCCCATTAGTTACAAATAAATTCTTTATTTTCCCAAATTCTGAATTCTTCCTAATAACCTGAGTTGTATTAGCCATCACTTTTCCTTGTAATATTATATCAGGAGCGTTTTGTACAACAAAAACCTCTCGATTAACTTTATCTTCTTTTTTTAATAAAAATTGAACAGCTACAACAAACAACATACAAATTAGAAGTATTGAACAAATCGCAATTAATTTCTTTTTCATATTTTTTCTCTTTCTATCTATTGTTCATAAACTTTATAATGTCTAATAATAAACACTGCATTCAAAGCAGAAAATAAAATGAGCATAAACACATTATAATAGCTCGAAAACATGCCAAATTCAACATGTTGATAAGGAATAATTTTAGCAACTGTCAAAAACATAAAGTACGCAAAGAATGTACCACTCAAAATTAAAGACAACATTTCTTTGACAATTCTGTTATAGTATAAATATGATCTTTGTAATAAATATCCATATATTACACTATCTAAAATAAATAGCGTTACAGAAATTACACCTATAATCAAAATAAAAAATTCAATAACTTTATTAGTAAATAGAGAAATAATCAAACACAAAATAATCATTTCTAAAACTTGGATTTTAAATTTTTCAACTTGATTTATAGACAAAAAGGTTAGATTAGGTTTAGATTTTTTGGTTAAATTTATAAAATATCGCGATTGGAATATCGATAGCATTCTTTGGTTACTTTTATATATATTCTCAATATCTGCTACTAAAAATAAACATATTACTGATAAAAACTGTTCAACTGGAACATATTGCCATAATTTAGACATTTTTATATAAGAAAAAAAACAAATATATTTTAGTAGTTTTATAAAAAATATATTTTTTCTCTGAAAAAAAGATAATTTAATAAAACTTTTTGAAGTATATAATATATTTTCCCATTTAATATAAATATACATAATTCCAATTAAATAAAGTATACATAGACATATAACATGAACAGTATTTAGTATACTTGCAAACATTGTTACAATCATGCAAGATATATTTACATACTCATAGTATCTTAAAAATTTATATTTAGAGATTATATTCAATATAAGAGTAAAAAGTTGCAATAATACTAACCATATATATTCAAATGATTGAATACATCCTATTAAAATCAAAATCACCCATAAACTAAATTCAATCATAAAATTACACACTAATTTCAACAAATAAAATTGTAATTGCTTGCTCTTTTTTTTAACAAAAAAAGAGAGATAAATTTGTTTATATTCCAAAATTTTAGAAATTATATCTACTAACACTAAACATGACATCATGTTTACGAAAATAAACATATACGACATAAAATTCACCTCAATCCATTTTCAATAATTGCTGCTATCAATAATAACGCAACTCCAAAGCTAATATATATAAGAACTCTTTTTATAGGTATTTTTCTATCACCATACAGCATATTATTCAATGATAACGGTATTGAAAAAGCTAACATTTCAATAGGATAATGTATTAATTTAAACAACACAAAATAAATCCCAAAGTTTAAGACTGATTGAACGATATAAGCATAAACAAAAATCATAGCGTAACAAAAATACACTGGACTTACTATCGGTATTAATAGGATCAAAAAAAATAAAAAATTATTCAAGAATATATGATATGCTGATTCTGGAATCGAGGTTTCTGAAAAATAAATATCATTGTTTTTAACAAAAAAAGAGAAGAATATTATACACAAAAATATACCATATGAAAGAACAGCTAAATACGTAAAAAATATTTTCTTCACTAAATAAATATTTTCCGTTTTCATTTAAATATCACCATAAAATTTAATACATTCAAAATAAATAAGATAATAATAACTAAAAACACCATTTTTTTAAAATTCTTACTAATTTGTTTAATATTTTTTTCTAAATAAGTGTATATTAAAATACAAAATATTACACCGAATAACATTTCTCTTATAAAAATGATATAACTTGGAATTTGAAAAAAAACAACAAAAATATTTATTAGCGATATAATTAGTTTAGCTATTATAAATAAACAATACAATATTCTTTTTGGAACATTCAACTTACAATATATAACGACTACTTTAATTATATTAAACATTACTAATATAGAAATCAAATTACTCAATATAATACCTATTATTATGAAATAATCACTATATGCTATACTATTTCCCAAATGTATTTTTGAAATATATTGATTAATTTTACTTAAATCTACTAATGGTATTAAAATAACCAATATTGTCGTAAGAAAATTTAAAAAAACTAATTTACTATCCTTTTCTCGCATAAAAACTCCTTAATACTTATATGATCTAATAATTTCTCAATAATACTTTCACTATGTTCAACAATTATTACAGTAACATTCTTTTTGTGTAATTCACATAATCTATTCTGTAAAACAAACTGTGTACTTTCATCCACTCCCGAAAAAATCTCGTCTAATACATATAATTCAATATTTTCAAAAAAAAGTGGGATAAGACATAATTTTTTTCTCATTCCGGTAGACAATTCAAAGGTTTTCTTTCCCTTAATATTTTCAAAATTCATATCTAATATGTCTAACTTATCTATAATGTCCGCTTTAGATACATTATAAAAAAAAGACAATATATCAATTACTGAACTAACTTTTTCTGAGTCTAAAAAAAATGGATTAGCAGTAATATAAGATACTGTATCTTTATTAAAAAACACTTTGTATTTACCTTCAACATGACGATTTAATCCTAAAATAGTATTTAAAAAAACAGTTTTCCCACTACCGTTATTTCCTTTTATTCTATAAAAATCTCCTTTTCTCAACACAAAAGTAACATCACTTAAAATATTTTTATCATATATATTAATATTACAATTTTCAAAATATATTTCCATATAAAATAACTTCTCCTTAAAATAAAATCAGAGTGATAGAGTTATTAGTTATAAATTACCAAGCAATCGCTGCTTTTTTACCTACACGTTGAATTAGTTCTTTAACGCCAAACCAAACTACAGCTAACGCACCCCCACTAACCGCAACAAGACCTATAATACTCCAAATACTCATACCTGCCATAATAGCATCTACAATTTTCATTGCAGCATAAGTATTCACACCTAACATACTAGCCGCATCAGGAGTTACCACAAAAAATATACCTAAAATTAACATAATAACTGAAAATAATGTTTTCTTCATTCTACACCTCTCGAATTTATCACTCTACTCTCACTCTGACGCATTTTATTATATCATTATTTTTTCTTGTTTACAATACGTAATAAATACGTTTTACAAAAAAGTAAATTATATAATTAAGTTAACCAGTGATACAAAAAAACATCTCATCGGTAGATTATTAGGAAAAAATCACCAAACCATCAATAATGAAATCAAACGTGGACTCATCGATTTATCTTTTCATGGTGGCACTAAAGAATATTCTGCTCAAAAGGCACAAAACGAATATAACCGTTTACGTTTAGCCGTAGGCAGAACAGATAGAAAAAGAAGCCCTCATCAGAGAAAAAATCATGGATAAATATTCCCCTGAAATGATTAGTCAACTACCTGATATGCCCTCTTGTACAACGATTTACACATAGGTATACAAAGGATGGATTACAGGTATTTCGCGTAAACATTTGATTTATCCTAGAAAAACTAAACCGATAACATCAACTGAAAAACGACCACCAAGAAAGGCTAATGCCCTCTCTATCGAGCAGCGACCACAAGAGATTAACGAGAGAAAAGAAATCGGGCATTTTGAAATAGATTTAGTGATTTTAAACAAGAAACGTGGACAACAATTATTGACATTAACAGACAGAAAAACACGCTATGAAATCATTCGTCTAATTCCTGATAAAACGGCTCAAAGTGTGAACATCGCTTTGACGTCTATTCAACAAGACTATTTAATACGCTCTTTAACAGCTGATAATGGTTCTGAATTTTTAAGATTAGACGAAGCCATCACTTGTCCTATTTATTATGCACCTCCATTCTCTTCTTATGAACGAGGCAGTAACGAAAATGCAAATCGATTGATTAGACGATGGTTCCCAAAAGGCACAACAACCGTTACTCCTAACGAAGTAACGGCTGTTGAACAATGGATAAATCATTATCCACGTAAATTATTTAACTATGTATGTCCTTATGATTTGCCTGAAGTGGCTAACTTACTATTGTGATTTACATTAGAAAGAAATTTTATATTTTTAAAACCTATCAGAATGGTATTTATCAAGCTTTTATCATACCTTATTCAAACGGTATCACAGAAGCCATCAACAATCATATTAAAGTTATCAAACGGATTACCTATGACTATAGACGTTTTTCTTATTTTAGATTGCGTATTTTAATCATACAACACCATTCCCAATGGCAGAAAAAGAATGTGAAAAAGGTAGTGAATGGTTAATGCCATTCACTACCAACATACTCACTATTTCTTTCCACCAACACGATTTGACGAAGAGCCTTTATTTATAAGACGGTTTGTCGAAACCTTTGAATTGTTCATCAATCACTTTGTTGAAATCATCTGATTTCACAACGTCGATAATGTCTTTTGCAAATTGTGCATCTTTGTCTTTTGTATTGACAACAACACGGTTACGATAATTGTCATCCATTTTTTCAAGAACAAGTGCTGTTGTTAAATCTAATCCAGATGCTAAAGCGAAGTTACCTGGTACAGCTGAAATATCAGAAGATTCGATAGCTCTTGGTAAACCAGCAGCTTCAATTTCGTTAAAGACTAAGTTTTTTGGATTTTCAGCAATATCTTTTTGAGAAATTTTCAATACATCTACATCCGCATTTAATTTTAATAAACCTTGTTGACTTAAAATATTATATGCACGTGCAGCATTTGTTGCATCTCCTGGTAATGATAACTCTGCTTTTTCTGGTAATTCAGATAATGATTTATATTTAGATGAGTAAATACCCATTGGTGCTGTTGGTACTTGAATTAAATCAGATAATTGTAAATTATTTTTTTGAGCAAAGTTTTTCATATAAATAATATGTTGGAATAAATTAGCGTCTAATTCTCCAGCTGCTAAAGCATTATTTGGCTGTACATAATCTGTAAATTCTTTTACTTCTACTGTATAACCTTTTTTCTCTAGACCTGGTTTAATAGCTTTTTTCACCATATCCGCATAAGGTCCTGATGTTGCACCAATAACTAAATTTTTCTTTTCTTGTGGTTTCTCTTTGTCCGCTGCTTTTTCTGTTTGTGCACCACATGCCACTAATGTAACAGCTGATAAAGTTGTTAAGCCTAATAATAGTAATTTTTTAAATGATTTTTTCATATACATTCTCCTATTTCTTCGTTAATTCTGCTAATTTGTCGCCCGATATTTGAATAATTTGGACAACTAATACTAAAAAGACAATCGTCACAATAAGTGTCATATTATCATAACGATAATAACCATATCGAATAGCTAAATCACCAATCCCCCCTCCTCCAATTGCTCCAACAGTAGCACTATAAGCAATAATGTTAATAAGTGTTAACGTAATGCCTTGTATAATGCCATAAGTTGCTTCAGGTAGTAAGACAGAGGTAATGATTTGCCATGTTGAAGCTCCAGAAGCCACACTTGACTCCAAAACACCTTTGTCTATATTTCGCAAAGCCGTTTCAACTAAACGTGCCAATAATGGCACTGCCGCTACACTAAGCGGTACCACGGCTCCCATAGCACCTGTTGATTTTCCAACAAGTAATTTTGTAACAGGAATCAGAGCAACCATTAAAATAATAAATGGAATGGAACGTATCATGTTAATAATCATATTAGAAATGGCTCTCACTACATGATTTTTCCATATTAGCCCTTGACTTGTGATATAAAGTAAAATACCTAACGGAATCCCTAATACAATCGCAATGATAAGCGATAAACCTACCATAATGCTTGATTCCTGTATTGCTTTCACAAATTCTGGTCCAATTTCTTGAATAAATGTTTCAATCACAAGACGTCACCACCTTTACCTGTGATACGACACTTCTTAAATAACTTAGTGCCTTTTCCTTTTCTTCATCTTTTCCGGATAAAGCAATCGTTAAATGCCCCAATGGCTCATCTTGAATATACTCAATTTTTCCTTGCAAAATTGACACAGATACCTCAAATAAATCTTTTAGTTTATCAATAACCGGTTCTTCGGCATTATTGGAATGAAACACTAACGTTAAAAGAGTGTCTTTTTCATTATGATTAAACACTTGACTTGGTAGAGCATCATCATATAAACTCGCAACAAATTGTTTCATCAAATCTGATTGTGGATGTGCAAACAAGTCATACACACGATTGCTCTCAACAATGCGTCCTTTCTCCATAACAGCAACTTTATGACAAATGGATTTAATCACTTCCATTTCATGTGTTACCAGTACAATCGTAATACCTAATGATTCATTGATTTTTTTTAATAAAGATAAAATTTGTTTTGTTGTTTCCGGATCTAATGCACTCGTTGCTTCATCGCATAATAAAATCTTTGGATTATTTGCCAATGCTCTTGCAATACCGACACGTTGCTTTTGTCCCCCCGATAATTCTTTTGGATAACTCGTTGCTTTATCGGATAGACCTACAAGCGTTAACAATTCATTGACACGAGTAGCATGTTCTTCTTTTGGTACATTTGCCGCTACTAAATTAAAAACAATATTTTCATAAACCGTCTTAGAGGCAATCAAATTAAATTGCTGAAAAATCATACCAATGCTTGCTCTAGCACGTCTTAATTCGTTTTTATTTAGCGTTGATAAATCCACACCGTCAACTTCTATTTTCCCAGATGTTGGCTGTTCTAAAAAATTGATACATCGAAGCAAAGTACTTTTTCCTGCTCCACTATATCCAATAATACCAAATATATCACCTTTTTCGATATGCAAGTTGACTTGATGTACGGCTTGTATTTCCTGTTTTTTCTGTTTAAACAGTACACTAACATCATCAATTTTTATCATATCAATCTCCTTTCTGCACAAAAAAACTCGTCCTTCATGAAGGACGAGTTTCACCCGTGGTACCACCTTTGTTTACTTATTCATCACTAAATAAGCCTCATACAGTTTAAAACTGTGACACGATAACGGGTGCTCCGTTTATTCCTAATAAGTTAGAATAACCACTCTAAGACCATTTCCATTAGCGATTATATTTGCTTTCACCACGCACAAACTCTCTACAATTATCCACTAATGTTCTTCTTTTCACTGCGTTTTATGAGAGAAATTATAATATTGACTCATCATTTTGTCAATATTTTTTTATTATAATCTACACAAAATTATGGTTGAACAATTCGACGCACATATTTTAATTCTTTTTCATAGGGTGTTCCTAAAATGGACATCATTTCTAAAGAGGCATTTTCATTTGGAGCGTGTAGCATGACACCTTTATCGACGTAAATACCTACATGATGTATACCTTGCTCATTTTCAAATAATAGTAAATCACCTAAAGCCGCTTTATCTTTTGGTATCTCTATACCATCAAGCACTTGCTTCGTTGTATCTCTGGATACTTGAATATCTAATAAACGATACAAAGTATGTACCAAACCACTACAATCAAAGCCATTACCACTTGTCCCAGCCCATGTATAGTCTATCCCAATCAATGATTTTCCAATCGTCATCATCTCTTCTAATGAAGTCATAGATCCTCTCACGATTGCATCTGATTTTTGAATGGTCGCTTTTCCATTTAAGGTTTCAACAATAAAATCCGTTTCTGTTTCATCTACTAATGGTAAATAAGAACCGATTGATAATGTTATATCACTATTCTCTAATCGTCCTTTGGCCGTTGCTTTACTCACAACAATTTGTTTTTCAGCTCTTTTAAACGTTTCTGGAATATCAGATAAATCTTGAGTAAAGACCCACCCGATATACCCATCCACATCTTTACCATTAGGCTGTTGGAGTGCGACAACTTTTGTATAATCACCACTTGTTTCAAGCACTCTTACCGTATCGGCGTACAGCAATTCTGAATCGACTAACTGGTCATGCAATAATTGAACACGCTGTTCATGATTTAACACATAAGGTTCTTTTTTCAATGCTTGCTCGTATAAAATATCTTTTACAGGATGTGATGTAGGTGCCTTAAATAAAAAAGTCGAAAAACGATTGACTACTTTTAATTGTTTCTCTGCCGTCCATTGATTAGATACTTGATTTGTATCTGTTTCTTGAACAACAGATTGTGTTTGATTCTGTTTCATCAATAAATAAATGAAAATAGAAAATATCATCAACAGTAAGACTACACCCATACCTATTAAATGTGTTTCTTTTTTCTTTACGTGTTTCTCAATTCTTTTCATTCTCTCACCATTAATATTCTAATTTTGTGACATAATACGATTTGTCTTTTTATCAATCTTACACTTACAACCTAGATAACGTCAATATTTTTGAATGCTAAAAATGAACCGACAATGTTGAGTTGTCGGTTCACCTTATCATATTTATAAATGTTGTCGTTTTTATACTTCTAAAAAGGTGAACACATCTTTTGAAAATGTATCTGCATTTTGAAAAATAGAACCATGTCCTGCATTAGAATAAATAATCAGTTGACTACCCGAAATTTTTTCGTGCATATCATAAGAATTTTCGGTTGGCACTTGCATATCATTGTCGCCATTGACAATGAGCGTTGGTTGCGTAATAAAACGTAAATCATCACTTTGTGATTTCCCCCAACGTTTGATTGCTTTTAATTGTGTTAAGAAAGCAGACACTTTCATCGCTTTATCTGCATAGCTATCTTGTCTTATGTTCATGCGATTTAACACTTTTTCTGCCTCAAGTTTTCCTTGTTCATCATGATTATAGAAAATATAGCGTTTTGGATCGACACGCTCCAAACTCGCTTTTAACATATAGCGAAAAGTCTTACCAGTCACCTTATCTACTTCTTTACCTCCACGAGAAGCTGTTCCAGCTAAAATTAACTGATTGACCAATTCGTTGTTTAATCGAACGATTTCTTGTGCAATCATACCACCCATAGATAAACCCAGAAGATTGATTTTTTCATACCCAAGTTCTTGAATAATGGTAATAGCCTGCTCTGCCATTCTTGGAATAGTACCGGCTACTTTCCCCTCACTTGCACCAACACCAGGTAAGTCTAAAACAATGATATGTTGTTTTTCTGAAAGTAAATCAAGTAATTTTGGATCCCAATTATCCAAAGTAGCTGCTAAATGAATAAGCATTACCAAAGGTAGTGCTGACTTCCCTTTCCCAAGTTCTCTATACGCAATTCGGTTACCCGAAACCATAATATACTCATTTTTTGTTGTAATATACGACATATTTTCTCCTTTATACTAAATCACTCTAAAATGTTAATACTGTCTTACCTTTAGAACGTCCATTCGCTACTTTATCTAAAGCTTCATTCACTTGTTCAAATGGATAAACTGTATCAATAGACGGTTTAATCATACGTTCACTAAAAATATCAGCAACTTCTTGTAATTGTTCTCCATTGCTTTCTACAAAAATAAAATGATAGTGTACACCATATTGACTTGCCATTTTATCAAATTTGCGGCCTGCCAATCCAAATAAAAATTGTTTCCACTTTGGTAAATGCATTCGTTTGGCAAAATCACCATTTGGCATGGCACGTAAAGAAACGAGATGTCCACCTTTTTTCATAATAGACATTTGTTTCTCTGTTTCTTCTCCACCAAGGGTATCTAAAACATAATCAACTTCCTTTAATAAATTTGTATAATCTTCTTTTTTGTAGTCAATAAAACGATCTGCACCTAAAGCTAACACACGTTCTTCATTGACACCATCTCCATTCGTAATAACGGTTAGACCTTTTGCTTTTGCAATAGGAATTGCCATGCCTCCAACGCCTCCTGTGCCTCCAGAGATGAAAATAGTTTTTCCCGCTTTTGCATCCATCAATGCCAAAGACTGCATAATAGTTAATGCTGTAAGAGGAATAGCCGCTGCCTCAATATCTGTTAAATATTCAGGGACTTTGGCTAATGCTGATGCATCAACAGCAACAAATTCTGCAAAGGCTCCAATGCTATTTAATGGTAAACGAGCAAAAACACGATCTCCTACATGAAATGTTTTGACATTTGATCCTATTTTTTCAACAAAACCGACTACTTCATTACCTGCCGTTTGTGGTAATTTATATGGAACAATCATCTTTACTTCACCACGAGAAATCATATTGTCAACAGGATTTACACCAGCTGAAACTACTTTCACTAACACTTGATGCGATTTAATTTCAGGTATATCCATTTCTGTTAAAGTTAAGGTAATATTTTCTTTATGATAAGTTGTATGTTGTGCTACTTTCATTTTGTATTCTCTCTTTCTTTTTATGTACTTGTATCTGATTCAAGTCTATCTTTATGTTTAATAAAATCTGACTATTATATTAGTCAGATACGATTTTGTCCTACTTCTTGATAAAGATTATGAATGACATCATCTAATGTTTGTTTTGATAGCTGGTTTTCTAATAGACGTTCAGCATCTGAAAAAATAGGAAACATAGCTTTTTCAATATGTTTTCCAACAATACATTCCCTATTGGCATGTTGGTGAATTTGAAAAAGACTAATAGTGTTAACTTCTTGTGTTGCATAATAAATTTCCAATAAAGAAATTTCTTTGGCAGTCTTACTAAGTTCATAGCCTGATTTTCCTTGTCGAGATGTTAAAAGATCTGCATTTTTCAATAGTGCAATCACCTTACGAATATAACTTGCATTTGTTCCCACACTTGTTGCCAATGACTGAGAACTTAATACTTCCTTACTTTCGCTAATCATCGTCAAAATATGAAGAGCAACAGAAAATTTTGTATCCATAACGGCTCCTTTCGTAGTTGTATCTGATACAAGAACAACTTTAACATAAAAATATTTTTTTGACAAGCTTTTTTGATAACAAAAATAAAATAAAAATGACTTTTTATAAATATCTATCATCTTTCTAAGAAAATAAGACAATATATCCCGTCTTTATTTTAAATAGTTGCGATAAACAAAATATGTGCTAATATAATTTATAACAAATGAACTAGAAAGGACAAAACATAATGTCTACTTTACACACATTACAACAAACTTTAGCACATCAACAAGTTGATTTATGCTTTATACAAAATCCAAGTACTATTGGTTATTTAACAGGATTTCATAGCGAACCACACGAACGAGTGTTTATGCTTATCCTTGTACCAAATGATAAACCATTACTAGTCTTACCTGCTTTAGATTATGAATTAGCTAAAGAAAGTACAACAGGATTACAATTTTTACCCCACTTTGACAGTGAAAATGTTTGGGAAAAATTGGCACAAACATTACGCCCATATATTTCTCAAGCAAAAAAAGTATCTATTGAGAAAAACTTTGTCACAATGCAAACATTAGAACATTTAACACGTGTCTTACCAACCATTCAATTTACGCACGATGTTTCAAGTACGATTGAACAATTAAAACTAATCAAAACACCAGAAGAAATCATTTTATTAAAAGAAGCAGGAAAAACAGCCGACTTAGCTACTAAAATTGCCGCTCAAACATTACAAGAAGGCATTACAGAAAGTGCTGTTATTGCAGAAATTGAATACCAACTAAAAAAACAAAACGTATCCAAAATGAGTTTCGACACAATGGTACTGTCTCAAGCAAACGCAGCAAATCCACATGGTAACCCAGGCTTAAATAAAATTCATTTTAATGAATTTGTACTCGTTGACTTAGGTACAATGCACCAAGGGTACGCTAGCGACATGACACGTACACTATTCTTTGGTGATAACCTATCCAGTGAACAAGAAAAAATTTATAACATTGTTCTTGAAGCACATCACACAGCAAGAGAAATGGCAAAAATTGGTATGACTGCTAGTGAATTAGATGCTATTGCCAGAAATATTATTACAAAATACGGATATGGCGATTATTTCACACATCGCCTAGGCCATGGTATTGGACAAACCGTTCATGAATTTCCGTCTATTGCCTCTGGCAATGATTTTGTACTTCAAGAAAATATGTGCTTCTCTATTGAACCAGGTATTTATATTCCTGGAAAAATCGGTGTTCGTATTGAAGACTGCTTCTACCTAACACCAACAGGTGCACAATCCTTTACTTTTAGCCCGTACTCTCTAAATTGGAAAGATTATATTTAATGAAAACAGAGATAATCGACATGCTTACCAGTTCGATTATCTCTGTTTTATCATTCTAAATATTTTTAACATTAAATGAAGAAAGTTTTTTGAAATAAATTCGGCTCTTTTTATTTTAGGTCAATTCGTATTTTTCAATACTTTTATATCATTTGTTCAGACACAAAACGTGCGTATGTTTCATGTGTTTGTAAAAGTTCTTCATGTCTACCTTGTCCAGTAACACAATTATTTTCTAAGAAATAAATTTGGTCGGCATCTACAACTGTTGATAATCTATGAGCTATGACAACAATCGTACGATACTCTTTTAATTTCTTTAAACTTTGATTGATTTTATACTCTGCATCAGCATCTAAATTTGCTGTTGCTTCATCAAACAGAATATAAGGAGAATCTTTCAAATAAGCTCTTGCTATTTGCAATCTTTGCTTTTGTCCTCCAGAAAGTAATTTGCCATTTTCTCCAACTTGACTATTCAACCCTTCGGATAATTGTTTTATTTCATCTGTAAGAGATACCATGGACAATGCTTCGTCTAAGTCTTTGTCTGTCACTAGTTTGTCTATCCCAAAGCAAAGATTTTCACGAATGGTACCAGAAAGAACAGCATTAGATTGTGCCACTAAAGCAAATAATTGTCGCCAATTTCGTAAATCATATTGATAAATATCTTTTTCACCGATTTCAATACTTCCTCCTGTAATATCATAAAATCTTAAAAGGAGATTGATAATAGTTGATTTACCAGCACCAGACGGCCCAACAATCGCAATTTTTTGATAAGGCTTAATGATTAGATTCACTTTATCTAATACAGGCTTATCAGAAGAATAACTAAACGATACATCTTTAAATTGAATGGTTTCAACATTCATAGAAATTTCTGTTCCTTCATACTCCTCACTAGGTATTTCTAATAAATTCATTATTTCTGTTGTAGCACCCTTTTGTTTCGCAAATTCTGCAGAAATAGACGATAATGTGCCTATTGGATTTAAAAGTTGCAACAAATAAATAATAAAGGAAACTAATGTACCAACACTTAAATCTCCTAACGCTACTCTCTGACCACCATATAAAAATACAATGGCTATAACACCAAAAATAAAAAGTAGTGCAAATGGTGATTCAAACGATAGTACTAAATCTGTTTTTAAAGCGTGTTTTCGGATAGAATCTACTCTTTTTTCTTGTTTAGTTGCGATACTTTTCTCTGCAACATTTGCTTTAATCATTTCTATCTCTTGAAAAGATTCAGCAATATTCCCACTTAGTAAACTTGTTTCTTCTTGAAGTGATTTATTTGCTTTTTCACTAATATTAGAAATTGGTATAATCAACAACGCCATAATAGGTAATGTAATAATCAAAACGAGAGAAAGTTTCCAATCCAAATACAATAATACACTCACTGTTCCAATTAGAATGATAATACTTGCCACTAATTGCGGTATACTTTTTATCAAAAAATCTCTAATAACAAGTGTATCATTCACAATTCTAGAAGCTAACTCTCCACTTTTTCGATAATGAAAAAAACTCATTTTCTTACTATAAAATTGACTGATTAAATGCTTTCTAAGTGAAGCAACTTGATTTTCACCTGCCACAGCAAATACGTAATTACCAAATGACAAAATTAATGCTTGAAGTAATAACATACCTATGAGAATACTTAAACTATTTATATCCAAAGAAGTATCTGAATCAACCACTTTTCTTAAAAAAAGAGGAATGATTAAATTTGTTAAAGATGATGCAATAACCAAAATAACTCCGATAGACATTTTATGTGTCCACACCCACAATTTATTTTTTTTCATGTAGTAGCTCCTTTCAATATCTTACAATTAATAGATCCCATTAAAAAAACAAGTAATAAAGTATGCAAACAGAAGCTAAATTCTCCTAATAAATTTTATCAATAGATACAACAAATACCGACTGATAATTCATATAAAACTAAAATTTTTTAATTGCTTGTTCCTTCTCCTCCAATAATTGAAATAAAAATCCTTTTAAACAATATTATATATTGGCAAATATTTAAAATTCTCCATCAATATAGTGCTTATTTATCAGCTGTTTGCATCACACACATTAAACCTTCTTCAAAAGAAAACGTCATCGTGTCTGTTAAAAACTCATTGCTGATTAAAGAAACAGGATACTCATAATTGGCTTTGTTCAAAGGATATTTCGCATTAATTAAACTCAATGCTTTTAAGGGGGTCATACCAATAAAGGACAAATATTTTTTCGTTTTGTCGTGTGTCAACGTATACTCTCCCGGTTCATAAAAACGCATCGTATTGCCTTTTTCAATCAAATGATATTTTGTCAACCACTTTTGAAAACGTGGTTGGTACACAAACCACAGATTACAAATCAAGTGGTCAATACGTCCACCACTTAAAGAACCCAAAATGATAATTTCTTCAATATCATCGTCATTTTCTTGGCTTAACACATGCATAAGAGCATACTGCAAATCAGTATCATCCTTTTCACAAGGCAATACAATACTCTCTTTACTATCCGGTTTCTCAACCGAATCAAAATCTCCAATAGCCCAGTCCAGCACATACCCAGCATCTACTAAGCGTTTGGCACCAGCATCAACACCAATTAACATATCATACGAGATTGTTTTTAAATATGCTAAATCAGGGTCTGGTGCTCCAGCACAAAAAACAATTTTTTTACCCATATTACTGCACGGCTTTCAAACTTAAAATAGCTTGCTCTATATTTGGTGCATTGTAAATATAAGAGCCTGCGACAACAATATCCACACCTGCTTCGTGACATAATTGAGCAGTTTTATCATTGATACCTCCGTCTACCTCAATGACATAGGTATACTTTCTTTCTTTACGCAATGTATCTAATTGTCTAATTTTATCTAATGTTGACGTGATAAACGCTTGACCACCAAAACCGGGATTTACTGTCATGACAAGCACTAAATCTACATCTGCTAAAATAGGTTCAATTGCACTTACTGGTGTCGCAGGATTGATAACAACTCCAGATTTTACACCAGCCTGTTTAATTTGTTGTAAAACACGGTGTAAATGTGTACACGCTTCATAATGAACGGAAATAATATCCGCACCCGCTTTAGCAAAAGCGTCAATATACTGATCAGGATTTGAAATCATTAAATGACAATCCAATGGTAAATTGGTAACTTTGCGAAGTGCTTCAACAATATTTGGTCCTAATGTTAAATTAGGTACAAAATGTCCGTCCATTGCATCAATATGAATCAAATCAACTCCATAGTGTTCAACTAATTTAACATCTCTTTCTAAATTGGCAAAATCTGCACTTAAAATAGACGGTGCTACTTGCATCTATATTCCTCATTTCTTTTTAGTTTATTCTTTTTAACTATTTTTTATAAATTTTTTTTTTGTTTTTTATTTCATCATGAAATTGTACATAATGCTGATAACGTTGATTTAAACCTACATTCGTATCGAGTTGTTTCTTCACAGCACAATGTGGTTCGTGCGTGTGTAAACAACCACGGAATTGACAGTCCTGCTTAAATGTAAAAAAGTCAACAAAACATTGTTCTAGTTCTTGTAATGACATATCAAAAAAATCAATGGCACTAAACCCGGGTGTGTCTGCGATAAAGCACCCCTCCACATCATGTACTTCTACATGCCTTGTTGTATGACGACCACGTCCCAAATGTGTTGAAATATCTCCTGTTTTCAAATCTAATTCAGGTAATAGCTCATTTAAAAGTGTTGATTTACCTGCTCCCGATTGTCCCATTAAAACCGAAAGCTTACCTTGTAAAACATTTTTTAATGTTGATAATACATTTTCTTGGTGTGAATAAAAGACTGTATATCCTAATTGCTCATAATACTGACACATTTGATGTATAGACGTCATATCTTCTATTAAATCACATTTGCTTACATAAATAACAGGTTGTATCATCAGCTGTTCCAATGTCACAATAAACCGATCTAATAAAAAACTAGAAAAATCCGGTTCAATAGCCGACATCACGATAATGCCTTTATCCACATTACAAATAGGCGGTCGAACGAGTTCATTTTTTCTTGGAAATAACTTTAATAATACACCCTCTTTGTTATTAGTACTTTCAAACTCAACAAAATCTCCAACCAAAGGTTTTTGATTGCTCACACGAAAATTTCCTCTCCCTCGTGTTTGATACACTTTTTGATTGGCTTCCACATAATAAAAACCACTTAACGCTTTAATAATTTGTCCTTTTATGCCTATCACCTCATTTATTTACTACAATTTTATCATAAAGTACCTACTCGGAACAGATAAATCATTTTCTATTTAAAAAATATGATAAGATAATATTCACTCATCTATTAGTATTTTTGAATATACATTTAATCTTATATTGATTATACCATATTAACAGAACAATACGAACGATCGACTATACTTGTCTTTATACCAAACCGTGTTGGTGGCTTTCAGCCACCAACACGGTTTTGCGAAGTACCATAAAAAAACAAAAAGCACCCTAAGGTGCTTCTCGTATGACTATTCAACGTCTTCTTTAATGTCTTCAACAGATTCTTTTACATCTTCTACAACTTCTTCAGTTGTATCTTTTACTTTTTCTGCTTTAAATGATAGTTGAGATTTCAAACCTTCAACATTTTCTTTTAATGTGCCACGTAATTCTTCTGTTGATTGTAAAGCCGCTTCTTTTAATTCTTGACCTTTAATGCTTGCTAGTTCAACATAATCTAAAGCAACAGCTTTTAAATCTTCTGCTTTATCAGCAATATCTTCACGTAATTCTTCACCTTTTTTAGGTGCGTATAATAATGCTACAACAGCTCCTGTTGCCGCTGCTAAAACAGTTGTAAATACATATTTTAATTTCATGTTATTCTCTCCTTATCTCATTAAAATTTTTTGATTGTTGTTGGTTTTTTCTTTGTTGTCGATTTGAAAATTTTGCTGACTGCACTTCCCATTTTCACAACAGACTTACTTGCTTGTTTTTTTCTTAAAACAAATGATTTTGATAAATTGTTTGCAGATGTATTCACATTTGAAACAGATACACCTAATTCACCCAATGCTTTAAAAACAGGATCTGTTTGTTCTAATTTACCATTGATGTCATTGACTAAATAATTCGCTTTATTTAATAAGCCTTCAACTTCAATTGATAAACTATCAACATCTTTTGTGACAATATCAAGACTATTTTTTACTTCATTCAATAATTGATTTGTTGTTTTAACAACACCCATCAATCGTTGTATAAATAATACTAATACAATCACTAACACAATGCAAGCAACTAACAACAAAGATAATAAAATATTATTAAAGCCCATAATGTTCTCCTTGTTCTATGTTTTTCTGTTTTCTTTTTCTCTTTTCTTGAATGATACGTGATAAATCAGTAATCACTGGTAACTCAATTCTAAAAGTAGAACCACTACCTACAACACTTTCAACACTAATACTTCCTTTGTACCCTTCAATCAATTCTTTTGCAATGGATAAGCCTAAACCATTTCCGCCTTTATGACGAGATCTAGCTTTATCAACTCTGTAAAATCTCGCAAATACTTCCTTCATGTCTTTTTCAGAAATACCTTCTCCAAAATCTTGAACAGAAATTTGTACATTATTCAATGTTTTAGATAAGGACAAATGTATTTGAGGAATATCCGTTGAATATTTCACAGCATTATCCAATAAAATAATCAAAACTTGTTCTAAGTGATGACGAGAAATAGATACCCAAATTTCTGTTTCATCTTTAGGATAATCATTCTCAAGTTGAAACTTAAATTTCGGATGAATAAGCTCAAAATTATGATGAACTTGGTTGACTAAGCCAACGACTTCTGTCATTTCATTTTTGTAGTGAATACCAACTTGTTCAGCTCGAGATAAATCTAACATTTCTTGTACTAATGTTTTCATTCTTCCTATCTCTGATAAAGAAGCTGTCAATGATTCTTCTAAAACTTTAGGATCATCTTTTCCCCAACGATTTAATAATTGCAAATGCCCTTCAACAATGGCAACCGGCGTTCTTAATTCATGAGAAACGTCCTCCACAAATCTTTTTTGATGTGTGATATACATAGCCATTGTATCCAATAAATCATTAAAACCAATGGATAGATCTGTTAGCTCATCGCTTTTTCTTCTTGATAAATCCATACGTTTATCAGAAAGTGCATCTTCTTTTAACTCTGCCATAATATCTGTCATGTGCTTAATTGGTTTAAAGAAAATATAAGCAACAATGTTTCCTGCAATCATACAAATAACAATCGCAATCAAAGTAATAAAACCATATGTTTTATAAATATTGTTAACATGTTGATAATAGTGATTTAATCCAAATATCAGTTGCATATATCCTTTTGATTCTTGAGTTTTTTCATCAATAATGGCATGGGTTGTAATAACAACGTCTTTTTTATTATTTTTTATAACAGATAATTCATCATTTTTTGGACTAAATACTATTTTAGGAAAAGGCAAACTTTCATAAATTAGTCTATTTTCCGTATTAAAAATTCTCACTTCAATATTATCATTTGTAAAATGATAAGGTATAGCAGCCGTCGTTGAAAATTCTGTTTGACGTGTAGATGTTGTAAAGAAATCATGAAGATTTTGTTCGTTTAAAGGCTCAGATGATTGAGATAAAATACGGACCATTGTTTGAGAATATTGCGTAATTAAATTTATCTCTGATGAAAAAACCTGATCCTTTAAGAAGAGAACCATGACATAAGAAATAGATAAGTATAATAAAGAAAAAATAATACTTAACATACCTGCCCATTTCCAACGTAATGACAAGTTATTGGAAAATAACTTTTTTATCATGACCTCATAACATATCCTGTACCACGTACAGTTTGCACATAACTTTTTTGATTAGGTCTATCAATTTTATTTCTCAAATAACGAACATATACATCTACAACATTTGTTTCAACTTCTGGTTTATATCCCCAAACACGTTCTAATAGCACATCACGAGATAAGACAACATTGATATTTTCCATTAAGGTTAACAACAATTCATATTCACGTTTTGTTAAATCAATCACTTCACCGTCACGTTTTACAATACGATTTTCTTTTTCAATCATTAAATCTTTATACGTTACAACCGTTTGTTTTTGATTTTTAGCATCATCTGCTAAATCAATACGTCTAAATAGAGAGCGTAAACGTGCCAATAATTCTTCTATGGCAAAAGGTTTTACGATATAATCATCTGCCCCTTGATCTAATCCAGATACTCTATCTAAAACAGAATCTCTCGCTGTCATAATGATAATAGGCGTTTCTTTCGTTGGTCGTATACGACGACAAACTTCTAACCCATTCAATTCAGGTAACATTAAATCTAATAAAATAACATCCCACTCTTTATTTAATGCTGCGTCTAAACCGCTGCGTCCGTCATGATAGATTTCCGTTTCGTACCCCTCATGTTTTAATTCTAACTCTACAAAACGTGCTAAATTCTTTTCATCTTCAATAATCAAGACACGCTTTTTATCTGTGTGTTCCATGCTTTTCTTCCTTTCATAAAAAGTTCGATATTACTTAATAATATCATACATTAAAACGGATAAATTTACCATTAAAATTACTTTTTATTGTTCAAAAAACTCTTTATATAGTGCACGAACCGCTCTATGTTCGTCTTGGGGTGCAATACCAAAAATAATACTTACTTCTGATGACCCTTGGTTAACCATTTGAACGTTGACATTTGCATTGGCAAAAGCGTTTGCCGCACGTGCAAGCGTCCCTACTGATTCAACCATTCCTTCCCCTACAATCATAACTAAACAAATTGGATCTTTGAAACGAACTTCATCAGCATTTAATTCATATTTTAATCGTTGTAATAAAATAGCACTTTTCTCAGGAGATAATTGATTATCACGAATTAAAATGGTAATATCGTCAATTCCTGACGGCATATACTCATAACTAATATCTAATTCATCACAAATTTTTAATGCTCTACTCCAAAAACCAACTTCTCTATTCATCAAATATTTTTCAATATAGACTGTTGTAAAGCTAGGCATACTTGCAATACCAGATACTGTATGCACTGATTTTGGAACACTTTTCGTGATTAATGTTCCCGCTGCTGTTGGATTATTCGTATTCTTTACACGAACTGGAATCCCCTCTGAAAAGGCAGGTTGTAAAGCTTCATCATGCACCACACTAAAACCAGCATAAGACAATTCACGCATTTCACGATATGTCAAATGTTCTAATTGAATAGCATTTTTTACAATATTTGGATTAGCTACACAAATACCGTCAACATCTGTAAAGTTTTCATATAATAAAGCACGTACCCCTTTGGCAACAATCGCTCCTGTAATATCTGAGCCACCTCTTGAGAATGTCACCAGTTTTCCATCTAGTGTATACCCAAAAAAGCCTGGAAAAACAACGATTTCTTTATAATTTCTTAATTTTTTTAAATTTTCATACGAAATAGGTAATACATTGGCATTTCCTGGTTCGTCACTCACGAATAATCCTGCATCTTTTGGATTGACATAAACAGCAGGTAAACCCTCTTTTCTAAAATAGGCAGCAATGAGCTTTGCATTATTATCTTCTCCACTTGCTTTTAAAGCGTCCATAAAATACGATGGTTGTGACATATCACTTGTTACTAAAGTATGTAAATTTTCTTTTATATCCTCTAAAACAGGTTCTTCTATTTGTAAATCAGTAACCATTTGTGCATAACGTTCTAATACATGTTGAAACTGTGCGGAATAATCTTGATTATTTAATGCTTGTTCTCCTAATGCAATGAGCATATCCGTTACTTTCTCATCATCTTTAAATCTTTTTCCAGGTGCAGATACAATAACTAAACGGCGATCTGCATCAGATTTTATAATTTGAAATACTTTTTTTATTTGTTCTGCCGAGGCTAATGAACTCCCACCAAATTTAACAACTTTCATTTTATTTCCTCCATAATATGCTGATGTTTAAACTTGTTTTTGACCTTGTGTCATATAAATCGTTAAAATAGAAATATCCGCTGGATTTACACCACTAATACGGCTAGCTTGTCCTAATGTTTCTGGTTGAATGAGTTTCAAACGTTGTCTTGCTTCTGTTGCTAGACCATTGATTGTATCATAATCAATAAATGCTGGAATTTTTTTCTCTTCCATTTTTTTCAATCGTTCTACTTTCTCAATCGCTTTAGCAATATATCCTTCATATTTTATTTGAAGTTGCACTTGTTCGTGAATATCTCGTGGCAATGTATTTTCCAACGGTGCAAACTGTAAAATATCTGAATAAGTTAATTCAGGGCGTTTTAATAAATCTGATGCTAATACACCATCTTTTAACTCTGCAGATTGTTTTTCTTGTAAAAAGGTTTGTAGTGCCTCTGTTGGTTTCAAACGTGTCGTTCTTAAACGTTCAATCTCTTCTTTAACAGATTCTTTTTTGTGTAAAAAGGCTTGATAACGTGTATCTGTGACTAATCCAATTTGATGTCCAATATCCGTTAAACGTAAATCGGCATTATCGTGACGTAATAACAAGCGATATTCCGCACGTGATGTTAATAAACGATACGGCTCAATCGTTCCTTTTGTCACCAAATCATCAATCATCACACCAATATATGCATCACTACGTTTTAAAACAAGCGGTTCTTTTCCTTGTACGCTAAGAGCAGCATTGATACCAGCAATCAACCCTTGACCTGCTGCTTCTTCATATCCAGATGTCCCGTTCATTTGTCCTGCTGTAAATAAATGCTTAATTAACTTTGTTTCTAAAGACGGACGAAGTTGATGTGGTTTAATCACATCGTACTCAATCGCATATCCTGTACGCATCATTTTCGCATGTTCCAATCCCTCAATAGAATGCAACATATCTTCTTGTACCTCTTCAGGCAAAGAAGATGACAAACCTTGTACGTATACCTCTTCTGTATGTTCTCCTTCTGGTTCTAAAAATAGTTGATGACGAGGTTTATCACTAAAACGAACAATTTTATCTTCAATGGACGGACAATATCTCGCACCAACACCTTCTACAATACCTGTAAACATCGGTGCACGATGTAAATTGCCACGAATAATCTCATGTGTTTTTTCATTCGTATACGTTAACCAACAAGGAATTTGATTGTAACGATACTCACTATCTTTTGTTTCAAAACTAAAATGATTTGGCGTATCATCACCCGGTTGAATTTCTGTTTTTGTATAATCAATCGTTGAAGATAAAACACGTGCTGGCGTTCCAGTTTTAAACCTTGCTAATTCAAAACCTAATTCCTCTAAATGCTCTGATAATTTAATAGACGGCTGTGAATTATTTGGACCAGACGAATAAACAACTTCTCCAATTATAATTTTCCCACGTGAACTTGTTCCTGCTGTTAACACAACAGCTTTTGCACGGTATACAGCACCTGTATGTGTCATGACACCACAACATGTATTATTTTCAACAATCAAACGTTCTACTGTGCCTTGACGTAGCGTTAAATGTTCTTGTTTTTCAATGGTATGTTTCATTTCTTGTGCATATAAATGTTTATCAGCTTGAGCACGTAATGCTTGTACCGCAGGCCCTTTACCAGTATTTAATAAACGCATCTGAATATACGTTTTATCAATATTTTTTCCCATTTCTCCACCAAGAGCATCAATCTCACGTACCACAACACCTTTTGCTGGTCCTCCAATGGAAGGATTGCACGGCATAAACGCAACCATATCTAAATTGATTGTTAATAATAATGTGTCTTGTCCCATACGTGCTGAGGCAAGAGCTGCCTCCGAACCGGCATGTCCTGCTCCAACAACAATGACATCATAATGTCCTGCTTCATACATTTCAACCATATATATCTCCTTAACTCTATTGATTTTTTATTCTTTTCGTATTCATTTCAAATCATTTGAACGCATACTATTTTTTCTTTGTTGTACATACTCTTATTGCTTACTTAACACAAACTTTAAAACTGATTAATTTTATTTTCCTAAACAAAATTGACTAAATAGCTCTGTCAATAATTCATCTTGAACCGTATCTCCTGTAATTTCACCTAACAGTTCCCAAGCTCTTGTAAAATCAATTTGAATTAAATCGACTGGCACTTCTAAATCAATGGCTTGTAAAACATCTTTCAATTTTTCAATGGCTTGTTGAATGAGCGTAATATGTCGCACATTCGATACATACGTCGCATCTTTATCATTTACTTGTCCAGCAAAAAACCACTCTGCAATTTTTTCTTCTAATTTATCAATACCTTGATTATTTAATACGGATAAAGGAATCACATTATCCATATCAGTATATGGCAATAACTCCTCCATATATAACTGACTAGGCAAATCTATTTTGTTTAGTAAAATTAAACGTTTCATACCTTTTGTCATCTCTAATAATGATTTATCTTCATCTGATAATTGTTCAGATTGATTTAAAATCAATATAATAAAATCGGCATCAAGAATAGCTTTCTTACTACGTTTCACACCAATTTGTTCGACCACATCATCCGTATCACGAATACCTGCTGTATCAACTAATTTTAGTGGAACACCTCGCACATTTACATATTCTTCAATCGTATCTCTTGTTGTACCAGCAATATCTGTTACAATCGCCTTATCTTCTCTTAATAAGCGATTTAATAAACTTGATTTCCCAACATTTGGACGCCCAATAATTGCTATTTGTAAACCGTCACGCAAAATTTTACCTTGCTGTGCTGTCTGTAATAGATACTCTAATTTTTCTTTGACATCTATTGATTTTTCTTTTAATAGTGCCAGAGTCATTTCTTCAACTTCGTCATATTCGGGATAATCAATATTCACTTCAACTTGCGCCAATGTATTTAAAATATCTTGACGTAACTGGCGAATCAATGATGATAAATGCCCGTCTACTTGTTTTAATGCGACAGACATAGATGTATCTGTTTTTGCACGAATTAAATCCATAACCGCTTCAGCTTGAGATAAATCGATTCGCCCATTTAAAAAAGCACGTTTTGTAAATTCTCCTGGTTCTGCTAATCTCGCACCTTGCTCCAAAACCGTTTGTAACACTTTGTTGACAACAACAATCCCACCGTGGCAATTTATTTCAACAACATCCTCTTTTGTAAACGTCTTTGGTGCTTTCATCACACTAACCATAACTTCATCAATCTGTTGTAATGACGTTGGATGTTGAATATGTCCATAATGAATGGTATGTGACGGTACTTTTGTTAAATCTTTTTCTTTAAATAATGTATTCGCAATATCAATAGCCTTTTCTCCCGATAGACGCACAATACCAATAGCTCCCTCACCTAATGCTGTTGAAATTGCTGTAATTGTATCAAATTCAAACATGTTTTCACCTTTTCTATATAAAATAAAAGTGCAAACGACGCCTAGTAAAACTAAGACGAAGATGCACTTTCACTGCTCTTCATATTAACAGTTATATCATAACAAAACATTGTAAAAATGCAAGTCATTCATAACAAATTCATATCTTTTAGCACTAAATGTCTTCAATACGATTGAAAAAAACAAATACTGCTTTAAACGGTTTATATACTATAAATAAATAAATGATATTTAAAAGCATTGTTGGGATTACTTTGTTCACAAGATAGCCGAAAAAACTCATATCTACAATTCCTATCGCTAAAGCAACAAAAAACTGTAATAGATTACACAAAAAATTACTAAAAGCAACAACTAAAACTAATGTTAAAAAGGTTTTTTCTAATTTTGGCTCAATCTGTTTAATCATATACAGAATAGCCACAAATGTGACTGTATAAAAAGACAATACTGAAGCATAATACGCATCATAAATCAAACCAAATACAATAGCTAATAAAACACCATGACTTCTTGGTATCCAAAAATTTATCATGATAAGCATGGTTAAAAAGAGTTGTGTCACCATAATAAAATCAGGTGTAAAAAACATATTTTTTGTATATACAGATATTGCACCGTCAAAAATAATAGCTGCCAATAACAAAATCGGAATAAAGAGATAATCTACGATATAACGTTTCATTGGCTAACACTCTCACTTCCACGTTTAATGACCGTGACATATTTAATATCATAATGATCACTCGTTGGTGTCACCATGACTTCTTTAAATAATCCCGTATTATCGACTGCTACCGAAGAAACTTTTCCAATCGCTAAAGAGCTAGGGCCTACACCATTCATACCTGATGTCATCACATTTTGCCCTTCTTTTATATCTGCGTCTAAACGTACATTAGACATCACATACATTTTTGACTTACTATCATATTTGTTAATGACACCATATTCTGTTTTATCTCCAATTTGTATCATTGCAGAAACAGAAATATTGGTAGATTGTACACTTGTTAATAATCCGACTTTTGCACTCGTCGCATTTACAGAAATAATACGACCAATTAATCCATTATTTCCCATAACAAGCATACCAACCTGTAATTGTGCATCTGTTCCTTTGTCAATAATTAATTGTTCATTCCACATATCTGGTGTTCGTGCAATAACAGCACTCACAACAGTTGTGTAATCTGATAAATTCCCTTTTAATTCAAGTGCTTTTTTTAGTTGTTCATTTTCTTTTTCTAATGTTTCATTTTTAGATTGTAATTCAAATAAGTGATCAATATGAGATTTCAATACTTTATTCTCTTCATAAGTACTGAATAATCGAGAAATAGACTCTCCGAGTCCATTTACCCATTCAACAGGTTTACCAAAAATACGATTAACTAAACTAATAGATTCATTCCCTGTTGACAAAACCGTATTTTGACCTCCATTAAATGTAGATAGTACTGCTAAAGCAATAAACACTACCATTGTGACGACAAAAAAAAGTAACTTTCTATTATTAAAAAATTTATTCAATCTTTTTCCTCCTTGTCGTCTTTCACATGATACAATCATACCACCACATACAAATTTTTTCATTACAAATTTACTATTTTTTGAAAATTTTTTATAAACGAAAAAAACAAAAAAACTATTCGAGAAAAAAACAAACATTATTTTTTGTTTTCACCGAATAGTTCCCATTATTTTTCTAAAACATTTATGCTAATTCAATTTTGATGATTTTAACTTTCATCACACCCCCAGGAGTGTCAATAGCTACTTCATCATTTAATTTTTTACCAATCAACGCACGAGCAATCGGAGAATCATTAGAAATTTTACCTTCTAACGGGCTTGCTTCTGCTCCACCTACAATCGTATATGTTTCTTCTTCCCCGTCTGGTAACTCAATAAAAGTGACTGTACGTCCTAAAGATACTTCATCTTTAGCAATATTATGATCATCAATAATTTCTGAGAAACGTAACATTTTTTCAATCGTTGTAATACGACCTTCTACAAATGCTTGTTCATCTTTTGCTGAATCATATTCAGAGTTCTCAGATAAATCACCATAACTACGAGCTACTTTTATACGATCAATAATTTCTGGTCTTTTCACTAATTTTAACTCTTCCAATTCAGCTTCTAATTTTTGTTTCCCCTCAAGCGTCATTGGATATGTTTTTTCTTCCATGTTGTTTACACAACCTTTCATTCATAATTCAAAGTAGTAGCAATAAGATACCATGAACTGATTAGAAAATCAATTCAAAATTAAAAAATATATTGCTTATATCAAAAACTTATAAATTATCACTAAAAATTTTCGTATGTTTGTACATTATTGACAATGTTATTTACTTTTTATGCAATAAGTCTTTAGCGTGTAATAATGCAGTATCTGTAATATCATCACCCGCTATCATACGTGCAATTTCAACTATTCTTTCCTCTATTGTTAATAGTGATACATATGTTTTTGTTCTATCCTCAACAATTTCTTTTTTCACAACTAAATGATGATCAGCAATTGCTGCTACTTGAGGTAAATGTGAAATACATAATACTTGTGTATCATGAGCAATCAAAGACATTTTATTTGCAATCGCTTGAGAAACACGTCCACTTACTCCTGTATCAATCTCATCGAAAATGACGGTTGAAATACCTTGTGTTTTTGTGAAAATTGTTTTTAAAGCAAGCATCATACGTGATAACTCCCCGCCACTAGCTACTTTAGCTAAAGGTTTTAAAGGCTCACCAATATTTGTCGCAATTAAAAATTCAATATCATCAATACCATTGGCCTTAAATTTCACTTTATCTTGATGTTCTTTAAAATGTACTTTAAACATCACTTTATCCATATATAAATCAGACAATTGTGTATGAATACTTTGTTCTAAAATCATTGCTTTTTCTTTTCTTAATGTTGATAATACTGTAGCACTTTCAAGTAATAACTCTCTATCTTTTAAAAAGGTTTGTTGTGCTTTTTGCAAATAACTGTCTTTATTTAATAATGTGTCTAGTTCCAATTTAATAGCATCATAATAAGCACGCACCTCATCAATCGTCTGCTTACCAAAAGATTGTTTTAACTGATCCAATTCATTTAAACGGTCATCAAAAGCTTTTACGGTTTCTTCATCGTATTCAATTATTTCCAATGCTTTAGCAATATCTTTAGATACTGTTTGTACTTGTTCATAGACATCATTTAATACAGTATCAACATGATGATACGCATCTCCTAAAAGGGACAATTCAGATATAGCTTTAGACAATAATTCTTTCACACTAATATTATCATCTGACAAAAGCATATCGACATTTGTCAATGCTCTTAGTCTTGTCACATCTTCTTGTATCTGTTTTAACGTTTGTTCCACTTGTACATCTTCATACTCTTTTGGATTTACTTTTTCAATCTTTTTAATCTGGGATTCCAATAAAGAAATTCTGTTTGTGTCTTGCTTATCCGATACCATCAATTCTTTCAATGTTTTTCTTGATGACGTATACGCTTGATATAGTTGACGATAACGATCCATTTCCTTGGATACCTCTTGCCCTCCAAACACATCTAACATGAACAAATGTTGCGTATCGTCCATTAAATGCTGATGCTCATGTTGACCATGAATATCAATTAAAGAAGAACCTATTTCTTTTAAAATTGATACTGTCACCAAAATACCATTGATACGAATCGTATTCTTACCTGTTTTATGTAATTCTCGATAAACCATTAACTGATTATCCTCATAAGGAATATGATGCTTTTCAAGCATTTTTTGTGTTTCAATCAAATTATCAATATCAAATAAACCTTGAAGAATAGCTTTATCTTGCCCGAAGCGAATGTACTCACTTGAACCTCTTGCTCCAACAATCAATGACACCGCATCAATAATAATGGATTTCCCTGCTCCAGTTTCTCCAGTCAATACCGTCATACCAGAAGAAAAATCAACTGTTAATGCCTCAATAATCGCAAAATTTTGAATAGACAATGTTTGTAACATCACGTCACCTCCTTACTTTTTCACTAATGTTTCTGCAGCTTGCATGACAACATCATGTATATCCACGCACACATCATTTTTGTTTAGATCATGCGTCAATTTTAAACATGCTAAAAATTCAATATTACCCGAACCACCTGTTATTGGTGAAAATGTTAAACCAATTACATCATATCCAATGCTCGTGGCAAAATGTAAAACATCATGTATCACTTCTTCATGAACATGTGTATCTTTAATAATACCTTTTTTCCCTACTTTTTCTCTACCTGCTTCAAATTGAGGTTTAATCAATACAACAGCATAGCTATTTTTTTCTAATATATTGGCTAAAGTAGGTAAAATCAATCTTAAAGAAATAAACGATACATCAATTGTTGCGAAATTAGGTTGCCCTCTCTTAAAATCATCTAATTGAGCATATCGAAAATTCACACGTTCCATAACATCTACACGCTCATCTTGTCGTAATTTCCAATGCAACTGATTGTATCCTACATCTAGAGCATAGCATAACGCTGCTCCATTTTGTAAAGACACATCCGTAAAGCCACCTGTTGACGCACCAATATCTAACACACGCTTACCGGTTAAGTCAAGATGAAATAACTCGATTGCTTTTTCTAATTTCAATCCACCTCGACTGACATACTTCAGTGTTTCTCCTTTAATATGAAGTTGTTTTGTTATCGGTAGTTTTTCTCCGGCTTTATCAATTCGTTCATTATTTTCATCATAAATCTGTCCAGCCATAATCATTCGTTTGGCTTTTTCTCGAGTATCCGTTAAACCTTGCTGGACGACTAGTAAATCTGCTCTTTCTTTTTCCATATATCTCCCATTATTTCACATAATTTAAAAAATCCAGTAATAATTCACTATCCAAAGTCGGATATACTTTTTTCAAATTATCTATTGCTTTTTCTGCACGGTTAATTTCTTGAAATAAACTTTCTCTTGCACCACTAATGCCTAATAAAGACGTATACGTACTTTTTTGCAATATGGCATCTTTTCCTTGAATTTTTCCCTCTATATCAAAAGAGCACTCTACATCTTTTAAATCATTGTGTATTTGAAAAGCTAGCCCGAAAGAACGAGAAAACGCCTCTAATAATACTTGTACTTTTTCACAAGCATTTGATAATACCGCACCAGCAAAAGTAGCATATCGAATCAAATCGCCTGTTTTACGAGCATGAATAGATTTCAGCGTATCTAAAGAAACGTGTTGATTCTCGGCTTGAATATCGCCCATTTGACCACCAATCATACCATTTGGTCCTGCACAAATAGCTAATTGTGATACTAAAAGAACTTTTTGAACATCAGGGACATCACTTTGACAAATTAATTCAAATGCTTTTGTATTGAATGCATCACCAGCAAGAATGGCAGTTGCCTCGTCAAATTGTTTGTGGTTAGTTAACTTTCCACGTCTATAATCATCATTATCCATTGCCGGCAAATCATCATGAATTAAAGAATAAGTATGTATATACTCTAATGCAAGTGCTATAGGATAGCCTTTTGATACATCTTTTCCTAATGCTTGTATAGTAGCTAGTAAAAGCATTGGACGTACTCTTTTCCCACCATTTGTTAATGAATAGTGCATTGCCTCTTTTAAACGAATATCATTTATAGTTGTAAGAGAATTTTCCAAATATTGTTCAAAATCTATTATTGTTGTTTTAAATGTGTGTATATTCATAAATATTATCCATTCGTATCCAAAATAGTTTCTTCTCCATTTTCAAGAACTAGTTTTGTGACTGTTTTTTCTGCATTTTCTAATGTTTGTTTACAATATTGACTTAATTCAATACCTTTTTGAAATTGTTTTAATGCTTCTTCTAAAGGGACATCTGCTCTTTCTAATTGTTGTACAATGACTTCTAATTCTTTTAACGCTTCTTCAAAACTCTTTCCTTTAGCCATTTTAACCTCTTCTTTCTATTTCTTCAACAGACTGAATAACTGCATTCGCTTGCCCGTCGACTAATGTAATCGTAATGTGTTCATCTACTTTTAAATCGTGCACACTGGATACTACCTTATTTTCTTTGGTCACATAACTATAACCTCTAGACATACTTTTTAACGGACTTAATAAATCTAATTTTTGTATTAACAAATCCGCTTTCTTTTCTTTTTCTTGATTTATCTGCTTATAATATTGAAGCAACTGTGCACGCAATACATCTACTGTTTGTTTATATTCGTCTATTTTATACGTGGGACTAACATGTTCAAACTGCCAATCAAGTTTATCAAATTGCCCTTTTTTTTGTAGCAGTAATTGTGTCATACGATTGCTGAGTGTTTGATGCATGTAGTCTAATTTTTGTACATAACTATCATACAGCCGTTCCGGTTGTGTAAACACATAAGACTGGTCTAATTGATATAATTTTTTCTTTAAACTATCTAACTCATTATTCATCGCAAGTGTTAGTCGATGAAACCATGTATCCAATGTATACAAGACATCTCTTAGTACTGGAACAGCACATTCTGCCGCAGCAGTTGGTGTTGGCACACGCAAATCTGCTACATAGTCTGTTAACGTTGTATCCGTTTCATGCCCAACAGATGAAATAACGGGAATGGAACATTTATAAATGGCACGTACCACTTCTTCTTCATTGAATGACCATAAATCTTCAATAGAGCCACCACCTCGTGCAATAATGACCGTGTCGTATGTATATGTAGACATCATAATACGTCGTAAACTATTTACAATACTACTCGCTGACTCTTTTCCTTGAACAACCGTTGGATACACATCTAACGCAACAATCGGATACCGTCTTAAAATTGTTTGTTGTATATCGTGAATCACTGCGCCACTTTGACTAGTTACAATAGCAATTCGTTTAGGGAATCTAGGAATGGCTTTTTTAGGTGCAGAAAACAATCCTTCTTTTGTTAACTTTTCTTTTAATTGTTTATATGCTTGAAAAAGTGCACCCGCACCCGCCAGTTCCAAATGTTCAATATAAATTTGATATTCTCCTGTACTTTCATATAAACTAATACGCCCTATAACAAGTACTTTCATCCCTTCTTCTAACATAAACCCTGCTTTTTTAAAAACATTTTGAAAACAAATGGCTTTAATTTTAGCACCGTCATCTTTTAAACTAAAATATTGGTGTGTCGGTCTTAAACGGAAATTTGACACTTCTGCAACTAAATGTACTTTTGATAAATGTGGATCAACATCAAATTTTCTTTTTAAATATTTGGTTAAAGCTGTGACCGTTAAGTATTTTTCTTCTGACACTGTATCACTACTTTCTATTATTGTTTTTCGTATTTTCAACAGCATGGTCAAATGTTTGTTCTAAAAGCATTGTAACCGTCATTGGCCCAACACCACCTGGTACTGGTGTTATATACGAAGCAATCTCACTAACTTCTTCACTAACATCTCCAATTAATTTACCCATATCATTACGATTCGTTCCAACATCAACAACGATTGCACCTTCTTTGACAAAATCTTTCGTAATGAAATGAGGCTGCCCCACAGCAACGACAAGTATGTCCGCTTGTTTGGTCAACTCTTGTAAATTTGGTGTACGTGAATGTGCTGTTGTAACAGTTGCATGTTCATTTAAAAGCATTTGTGTCATCGGTTTTCCAACAATATTACTGCGCCCAACAACAACAGCTAATTTCCCATCAAAATCAATATTATATTCTTTCAATAAAGTCATAATACCATAAGGTGTACATGGTAACGTCGTTTTATTTCCCAAAAAGAAATTACCAACATTCATTGGATGAAAACCGTCGACATCTTTATGATAATCAATTGCTCTTAACATTTTTTGTTCATCTAAATGGGCTGGCAATGGTAATTGAACAAGAATACCATGACATTCTTCTTTGTGATTATAAAAATCAATTTTTTCTAATAATGCTTCTTCTGTAATATCTATGGGAAGATGCTCAATCACCGATTTCATACCAACTTTATTTACAGCTGCTTCTTTATTTCTAACATATAATTTACTTGCTTCATTTTCCCCAACAAGAAGGACGACTAATTCTGGCACAACACCCTTTTCTTCTTTAAACTGTGCGACTCTTTCTTTTAAATTCATTTGCATTTTTTCTGCCAAGGATTTTCCATCCATCTTAATTGCAACCATCTTTTCTCCTACTTCCAATTATTGATATACAACATTTTAACATATCAGATACTTGTTTTCATCTCTTAAAAAAAGCTAAATATTGAAAAACATTCACTTTTGCTTTAAAATAGAGATATATTATTTTATGGAGGTGTCACAATGACATTTGATATCAATATGGTTATTCTCATATTATTCGGATTATCAGCATTCTTTTTATTTCTATCCTTATTTACAAAAAACTCATACAAACGAGAAATAAACGAATTAAAAGACTACTCTTTTGAACAATCTCAAGAGTTATATAAACTAAGAGAACGTATCAGTTCTTTAGAAACATTTACAGGATTTTCACTATCTCAACCTTTATCTTTTACAGGTGAGTTGCGTAATCTAAGTGAATTAACAAAAGAAAATATTATTCATCTTTATTCAGAAGGTCGTTCACCAGAAGATATTTCTATTTTTGCAAATATTCCTGTTGAAACAGTACAAATTTTAATTGACCGCTATATTGATGAATCAACGAAATAAAGGAGGTCAACAATGAAACAAGCATTTCGTTTTTTAGGGATTGGCTTTCTATTGTCCGGTTTATTATTATTCGGTTTACAATATGCAGGCATGCTAACAGCTTCAACTAAACCTACCCCATTTGGAACAAGCCAAATGACGACAACTGCGACAATGTCAACATCAAGTCAGATGACATCTACAACATCATCTTCGACAACGCAACAAAGTCAAGTATCGACAACAACGACAACATCTTCATCTACGTCTACATCTGCTGCAACATCAGGTAGCGATGTCGAGTTTATTGTAAAAGAAGACGATACATCACATGACATCGCTGAAAATTTGAAAAAAGCAGGACTAATTGATAATGCTGATGACTTTATCAAGTACTTATATGAAAAAAACTTATCAACAATCATTCAAACTGGTAAGTTTAAAATCTCAAAAGGATTAAGCTTTGAAAAATTAAGTGATATACTAACAACATATCCTGGAAATTAACAAATATTTATTGCAATAAAGTTTCTATTTTTGTATAATGGGATAGTTGGTATATAGATACCAGAATTAGAATTTTTGAAAGAGGTGACTACAATGCCAAATATTGAATCTGCAATCAAACGTGTTCGTACTGCTGAAAAAGCTAATTTCTTAAACAACACACAAAAGAGCGCAATGCGTACAGCTATCAAAAAATTTGAAGCTGCTGCTGCTGAAGGTGCTGAAAATGCTGCTGAATTATTAAAAGTTGCTCAAAAAGCAATTGACGAAGCTGCAACAAAAGGTTTGATCCACAAAAACAAAGCTAATCGCGATAAATCACGTTTAGCAAAAAAATTAGCTAAATAATCATCAATAAAGCACTCTACAGTGCTTTATTCAGACTGTTGACAATATATCTAAAAAATCCGGCTCTATGTCAAATAGGGTTGATGACTCATAAAAGGTAGTGATGTCACAAATGTTACGTCACTATCTTTTTTTAAGTCACAAAGTGATGTACGGCTCACCGACATGTACACGATACATGTCTTTTCCCCTACGTTGTGCGGGGAAGGAGCTATTCGTACATCACTTTTGACTTAAACTATTAAGCAACTAGTGAAGTAGATGGTACGGTATACGGTACATATAACTTACACATGAATAAAATACGATTTCTAAAATGTGAAAAGTTACGATAACCATAGGCATTTCTCTTAAGTACTTTAATTTTATGATTGATTCCTTCAAGTGCACCATTAGTCAAATGATGGTAGATAAAGGTGTTTTTAATATAGGGTAAATACCCTTTGAACGTTCTTAATACTCTACGTAAACCAGGAGAAATAGCTTCCTGTTTCGCCCATATGAGTATTTCTTCAAATCGGTCAAAATCTCTATTATGTAAAGCATCTCTTAATTGATGAACGACATCGTATGTGGCTCGTAGTTCGGGGACTTGTTCCAATAAATAATCGACTATCCCTTGTGTATGCGTCATCCAATCAAACAGTGGAAAACGGTGATAAGGATAACTACTTAGTGTATCTGTGTTACTTAAAAACAACTTCCAA
>NZ_WNJY01000015.1:0-45950 GCF_010892355.1 Granulicatella sp. zg-ZJ
GACAATGTGGACAGGTGTGGCAAGGCTTTGTCCAAGTACCTTTAATAAAGTGGTGTGGAATACCATTTATTGTTTTTTCTTCTAACCAATGTTCATCAGCTATGAAAGATTTATCTGTTAATGTCAACAATTTTTTTGTATAATAATCCATGAGAAATACCTCCTTGTTTAATTGTGGTGATTTAATCATACAGGTATTTCTCTTTTTTTGTCCACTTTTATATACAAAATCGTGCTGGTGGATTATTACCACCAACACGATTTATTATAGAGCCCTTTATTTAAATAGTAAAGAGCTTTATATCAACTATTAAAAGTAGTTGATATAAAGCTCTTTGTTTTAATTATCTTCCTCTTTTTTAGTCGTTGTTTCACGTGTTGTAGCTTCACGTGATGAGAATGAAAAACTTTTTGTTGTAAAACTAATTGTTGTTTTTTCTTTATCGTCGTCAGAATCTTCATCTCTACGTCGTGTGGTTACATCTCTTTCAATTTCTGTATAAACAGGACGTTTCCCTTTTAAATATAGCTCTGATCCGTAACGTTCAACGCTATCTGGTTTTTCCCAAGGTGTATTATCACCATTTTGTGCTAAATAGGACATAATGTATTTATAAATTAACTGTGCATAGGTTGATTCAGTTTGATCTAAATAATGATTGAGTTCATTTGGAGTATCGTATCCTACCCAAGTTGATACAACGTATCGTTTTGTGTAGCCAATATACCACGCATCTGGTGCTGCAAATGGAACGGTTTTACCACCTGTCACAGTAGCTAATTGATCTTCTGTATAATTCGTTGTTCCTGATTTTCCTGCGTGATATAAATAAGGAATGTCTGCACTTGTGGCATAAGTTGTTGGTACACCTCTTAAAATATCTGTAATCATGTAAGCTGTGGAGTCTTTCATGGCACGTGTCCCTTCGCCAACATAACTTGCTTCTTCTCCAGAACGTGTAATAATTTTATTGATTGTAAATGGTTTGTAGTAAGTACCACCATTTGCAAAGGCACTATAAGCGGCCGCCATTTGTAAAGGGCTTGCCTCAAAACCAATAGCATTTGATTCTACTAATCCAGGCACACCGTTATTTGTAACATCTATTTTTAATTTAGATAAGAACGCATAAGCGTTATCTAAACCGACATCTCGTAATGTGCGTAGAGCAGGAGTGTTTCGTGAAGCAGCAAGTGCTGTTCGGATAGACGTTGATCCAAAATAACGGAAATCCCAGTTATATAAAGGTGTCCCGTCTGAATAATTGATTGGTGAATCTGAAACAGACTGACCAGTTGAGTAGTCTTTATATTCAAATGCAGGGCCGTAATCGACTAAAGGTTTTGATGTTGATCCAACACTTCTAGAAGCAACTGTTGCACGATTTAAACCTAATTGGACATTGATATTTCGACCTCCCACCATAGCCACAATAGCCCCATTATTTGGGTCAACAACTGTCACGGCAGCTTGGACATCATTATTTGCCCAGTCAATGTAATTTGTTGTATTTAAAATATCTAACAATTTATTTTGGACATTCATATCTAGGTTTGTATAAATAGATAGACCATCTGTATATGGATTTAAAGAGGTTTTCTCTGAAATTTCAGCAGCAACAGCTTGTACATAAGAATCAATAGATAATTCTGCCGCTGATTTATCATTTTTATGATCGACCAAATTATAAGTAATAGGTAAAGCAGATGCGATATTAAATTCTTCTTGCGTGATTTTTTGGTTTGATAGCATTGTACCTAAAACAGTATTTCTTCTTTGTAGAGCAGCTTCTGGATTGACATATGGATCATAGTGATTTGGTGCTTGAACCATACCTGCTAATAAAGCAGCTTCGGCAATATCTAATTTATTGACATCTTTTCCGAAATAATATTGTGCTGCCGTACCGAATCCATAAATATTATTTGCTAAATACACCTTATTTAAATATAAAGCTAAAATATCTTCTTTAGTGTATTGCTTTTCTGCTTGAATGGCTAACCATGCTTCTTGAATTTTTCGCTTAATGGTTTGATCTTCTTTTGACGTCGAAAAAGCGGATAGTTTGATAAGTTGTTGCGTAATTGTGCTACCACCTTGAGAAAGTTTTCCTTTTGCTAAGTTTGTAATAAAGGCACCGCCAATACGAACAAAATCAACACCATTGTGATCGTAAAAACGTTTATCCTCAATAGATAGAACAGCATCTGCGACATTTTCAGGAATATCGCTTGGATCAATCAAAATACGATCGTTTCCTCCAAGTTTTGTAATAATCTCACCGTTTTTATCATAAATCGTAGACGGAATTGTCCCAATTAAAGCCTCTTGTGTAATACTCGGTGCTGTTGATATGAAGTAAGCTGTCACACTCACAACAATTAGAAAAAGAATGGATAGTACCGCTAAAAAACTTAATAAAATTTTTTTGCCAAGTCCTTTTTTTGTATTGGGTTTCTTTTTCTTTTTGTTAACAGGCTTACTAGAACGTGTTTGTGTTTTTACCATAAATAAAATAGCCTCCTATATAACACTATTAAAATTTATTGTTTGTATCAATCAAATGCTTCACAATATCTAAATAAGGAATAATAGGATACATGCCTATATGAATTTCATAGCCATACTTTTCAATATATGACAAGGGGATTGATTGACGCTTGCCATCTTTATGTTTTTCTCTCCAAAATTGAATAAAGTGTTGAGCCTTTAATAAAAAGACGCGATTATGGAAAGAAAATTTAAAAAGAACAAACGTTATTCCTTGTTGTTCAAGACATTGCTCCATGTGTTGTACTTGATGCTCATGAAAATTTATCAGAGGAAAAGATGTTTTATTTTTCGTTTCTTTTGCTTCAAAATCAATATAAAAACCTTGGTACACACCATTATAATCTGTTGTTGAAGCATGACGGAAGTAGGCTTCTGTTATTTTAGCAGCACTACGTTTGGGGTAGTCTACTTTTACAACTTGAACAGGTGTTGGCTTTTTATGAATCACTGCAATTTTCTTTTGTAAATAGTAAAGATTCGACTGATTGATTTGTTCCTCAAAAATCATGCCCCGTTTGCCGTGTATGATATTATTTTGAGATGTTTTAGTAGATAAAACAGTACCCGCAGGGTATTGTATTGGCATGATAAGACTCCTTTTTCACTTCATAAACGATTTCATTATACCAAAAACGGATTAAATAAACAATTTTAGAGCATGTTTGATCATCAGAACTACTCTATTAAGAAGCGGAATTACTCAAAAAGACTTGAAACCAACTCATTAAAAATGTTGATTTCAAGTCTTTTTTATTTAAGAAGTAAAATCCTTTGCTTTTAGGTTAACTTCTTATTTATGCATTTGTTGCTAATGTTTCACCAATTTTTTGTAGACGTTGTTCTAATTCATCACGTGTTAGCTCATGACGTTTGACGTAAAGATTTTCCGGATGAATACGGCATTCGTGTGAACAGCTCTTTAAATATTTTTCTTCATTTTCAACTGAACATAGAATTTGACGATTACAACGAGGGTTAGCACAGTTGACATAACGTTCGCAAGGTGTGTTGTCAAACCAGTCACGACCAACGACAATATGTTCATTTTGATTGATATCTACAGCGATACGGTCATCAAATACATACATTTTTCCGTCCCATAAATCACCACGTACTTCTGGATCTTTTCCATAAGTTGCGATACCGCCGTGTAATTGCCCAACATCTTTAAATCCTTCACGTACTAACCAGCCAGAGAATTTTTCACACCGGATACCACCTGTGCAATATACAACTAAACGTTTTTCCATAAATTTTTCTTTGTTGTCTAATACCCATTGAGGTAATTCTCTAAAATTACGTATATCAGGACGAACAGAACCTCTAAAATGACCTAAATCATATTCATAGTCATTACGTGTATCTAAAACGATTGTATCCTCATCTAGCAGAGCTTCTCTAAATTCTTGTGGGGATAAATATTGTCCTGTTAATTCTAAAGGATTAACATCCTCTTCTAAACCTAAATTAACGAGTTCTGGACGATATCTCACAAAAATTTTACGGAATGCCATATTATTTTCTTCATCAATTTTGAATACCATATTGGCAAATCTTGGATCTTTGTGCATGTGATCCATGTATTGTTGTGTTTGTTCAATGGTTCCTGAACAAGTACCATTGATACCTTCGTTGGCAATTAAAATACGACCTTTAATACCAATTTCTTTACAAAATGCAAGATGTTCTTTTGCAAATTGTTCTGCATTTTCGATTGGTACATATTGATAATACAATAGTACACGAATTTCTTTTGACATAATGATTCCTCCAAAATAGTCCAAATATTTTGAAACTGTATTTGTGCATTTCGCACGACGTAAATATAGATGAAAAGAATAGAAAAAAACAAGTGATTTGCTTGTGAAATAATAAACTTTAAATGTTTAAAAATAGCGTCGTACAAAAGCAAAAGCCTTTTCATGTTTGTGAAAGTATGGTATGCTAAAAACATATAAAAAACGCGTGTGTTTGTACACACCTTAGGAGGAGTATTATGACTTTTGAATTACCAAAATTACCTTATGCTTATGAGGCACTTGAGCCACATTTCGATGCAGCGACAATGCATTTGCATCATGAAAAACATCATCAAGCGTATGTAACAAATTTAAATGCTGCATTAGAAAAAGCACCTGAATTTTTTGGAAAATCAGTTGAAGAAATTATTGCACATTTAGATAAATTACCAGAAAGCATTCAAACTGCAGTCAGAAATAATGGTGGTGGACACGCTAATCATTCATTCTTTTGGACATCTTTAACACCAACTAAGACTGAACCAGTTGGCGAATTAAAAGCAGAAATTGAAGCGAAATTTGGTAGTGTAGAGGCAATGAAAGAAGCGTTTAATACTGCCGCTAAAACACGTTTTGGTTCTGGTTGGGCATGGTTGGCATTAAATAATGGAGAATTAGAAGTGTTATCAACAGCGAATCAAGATTCACCAATCATGGAAGGTAAAACACCAATTTTAGCTTTAGATGTTTGGGAACATGCATACTATTTAAACTATCAAAACAGACGTCCAGACTATGTTGATGCATACTGGCACTTAGTAGACTGGAATAAAGCAAACGACCGCTTTACTGCAGCAAAGTAGTTTATCTCATTCGTAAATTAGGTTTGAAATAAAGATAAAATATATTTACAATGAGAAAAATCATCATTTAAATACATAAAAAAGGCTCTTTCGTTCATAGAATGCTTTCTATGAACGGAAGAGCCTCATATTTTTCTATAAAAAAGATAGATATAGATAATAAAGTATGTTATTATCAAGATGATATGCTATAAATCGTATGATAAAGGAGGATTTATATGTCAGTAAAAATTGAAACAAAAAATGGTCATATTGATTTAACACAGGAGGTTATTGCAACAGTTGTTGGAACAGCTGTTACAGACAACTATGGTGTTGTTGGTATGGCAAGTAAGCATCAAATTCGAGATAATATCAATGTTATTTTGAAAAAAGAAAATTATTCTCGTGGTGTGGTCATTCGTCAAATAGACAATCAAGTCATGGTAGATGTTTATATTTTTGTTAACTATGGAACAAAAATTTCTGAAATTTGCCGTAATGTACAATCTAAAGTTAGCTATGATTTAAAACATTTATTGGGTATTGATGTACATTCAGTAAATGTTTATGTACAAGGTGTACGTATCGTACAGGACTAGTATTTTTGAGAAAGTCAATGACATGACTATTAGGAGGATTTTGAATTGGAAATGAAAGAACTAAAAGGACAAGCATTTAAAGATATGGTGCAAGTAGGTTGTGAACGTCTACATGAAAATGCTGAATTAGTAAACTCTTTGAATGTGTTTCCTGTCCCAGACGGAGATACTGGAACAAATATGAACATGTCCTTTACATCAGGAGCACAACGTGTCGCTCAATCTCAAGAAGAAGTAGTAGGTGCTTTAGCTGTTGATTTAGCAAAAGGTTTATTGATGGGAGCACGAGGAAATTCAGGTGTTATTTTATCGCAATTATTTAGGGGGTTTTCAAAATCGGTTGAAACATACAACTCTTTAACTGCTGAACAATTTGCACAAGGATTTACACACGGTGTTGAAACAGCTTATAAAGCTGTAATGAAACCAGTTGAAGGTACTATTTTAACTGTTGCTAGAGAATCTGCAAAAGCAGGAGAGGAAAAAGCAAAAACAACAGATAATATTATTGATGTTATGCGTGCCATTGTTGAAGGTGCTAGAGTATCATTAGATAACACACCAGAATTATTGCCAGTTTTAAAAGAAGTTGGTGTTGTCGATAGTGGTGGACAAGGATTACTATTTGTTTATGAAGGATTTTTAGAATCTTTAACAGGTGAAAAATTACCAACATCATTTGGAAAAGGTATTTCAGCGAACTTAGCATCTGTTGCGCATCATGAAAACTTTTCTAATGTTGCACATGCAGTGGATACAAAAGATATTCAATTTGGTTACTGTACAGAAATTATGGTACGTATTGGAGAAGGAGAAACTGTTACAGATACATTTGATTATGATACATTCCGTAATTATTTAAATGACTTAGGAGATTCTTTATTAGTTGTAGCAGATGATGAAATCATTAAAGTTCATGTACATACAGAACGACCAGGAGAAGTCATGAATTATGGTCAAAAATTTGGTTCACTTATTAAAATTAAAGTAGATAATATGCGTTTGCAACATGAAGATGTATTAACAAATAAAGCAACAAAACAAAAACCAGTTGAAAAAGCAGAATATGGTATTATTGCAATTGCTGCTGGAAATGGTGTACAAACGTTATTAAAAGATATGGGTGCTACAGTCATTATCAATGGTGGACAAACAATGAATCCAAGTACAGAGGATATTTTAAAAGCTATTGAAGAAGCACATGCAGAAAAAGTGATTATTCTACCAAATAATAAAAATATCCAAATGGCAGCAGATCAAGCTGCTCAAGTGAGCGATACACCTGCTGTTGTTGTTCCGACCAAAACAATTCCACAAGGTATGACAGCTCTACTTGCATTTAATCCACTAAACCAATTAGAAGAAAATAAAGAGAACATGACAAATGCTTTATCTTCTGTTGTCAGTGGTCAAGTTACAATAGCGGTACGTGATACACAAATTGACGGCATAGACATTAAAGAAAATGATTTTATGGGATTGATTAACGGTAAAATCGTCTTTTCTCAAAAAGATAAACAAGAAGTAACGCTTGATACATTACGTCAAATGATTTCTGATGATACTGAAATTGTCACAATCTTAATTGGAGAAGACGCAACACAAGAAGAAGCTGAAGAAATTGTTTCTGTTTTAGAACAAGAATTTGAAGATATTGAATTTGATATTCAATTAGGAGATCAACCAGTATATCATTTCTTGTTGGCAAGTGAATAACCAATAAAAATTGGGACTATAAGTAAAGAGGTGAATGGATGTTTAAAGACGTCAATTTGCCTCTTTTTTCATTTGTATTGGGTGATTTTTTTTTCTTGTTTTGATATGATATATAAAAAGTAAAGGAGAATGGTATGAAAAGTATTTATGATCGTGTCGATACATTAAAGTCAGTTGGTCCCAAAAGAGTGCAAGATTTAAATCAATTAGGTATTGAAACCGTAGAAGACTTACTTTTACATTTTCCATTTCGCTATGAAGATATTCAAATTCGTGATTTAACAGAAGTGTTAGATCAAGATAAAATTAGTTTAAAAGGAACAATTTTAACAGATCCAGTGGTTAGTTTCTATGCAGGGAGAAAGAATAGATTATCGTTCCGTTTAGGTATAGGTGCACAAGTGATAAACGTTGTTTTTTTTAATCAACATTATTTAAAAGATAAATGTCAAATTGGATTAGAAATTGCTATATATGGGAAGTGGGAAGAAAAAAGACAAACATTATTAGGCATGAAATTGCTCGGCACAGCTAATCAAGATACTGAATTTTCAGCTGTTTATCACACAACAAAATCAATGAAGCAAGCAACCTTAGTGAAATTGATTAAACAGTCTTTTGATGATTATAAAGATGTTATTGAAGAAGTCTTACCCGATGAGATTTTGGATAAATATGCTTTTATGGATTATATGCACGCTATTGAAAACATGCACTTTCCTGAAAATCAGCAATCGGCAAATGAAGCACGAAGAAGAATGATTTATCAAGAATTGTTTTTCTACCAACTAAAATTAAACTTGTTAAAATACGAAAGGCACAAAACAAAAACAGGTTCTTTAAAATACGACACAAATAAGTTGAAAGCTTATATTGATACCATTCCGTTTTCTTTAACCAATGCACAAAAAAAAGTAAGCAATGATATTTGTAGAGATTTACTTGCTCCATTTGATATGAATCGTTTGCTACAAGGAGATGTTGGAAGTGGTAAAACAGTTGTGGCAAGTATTGCCATAGCAGCGTGTGTATTTAGCGGGAAACAGGTTGCTTTTATGGTGCCAACAGAAATATTAGCACAACAGCATTACAAAACCATTCAAACATTATTTCAAGGTACCTCGATAAAAGTAGGATTATTGACAAGTAGTACGACAGTAAAAGAAAGAAAACAAATGTTATTAGATGTATTGAATGGTCAATTAGATTGCTTGATTGGGACACATGCACTTATTCAAGAAGACATTCAGTTTTATGAGTTAGGTTTAATTATTATTGATGAACAGCATCGCTTTGGTGTGATGCAAAGACAAAAGCTAAAAGAAAAAGCTGTTTTTCAAAATGTACTGTATATGACGGCTACCCCAATTCCACGAACACTTTCAATGACATTATTTGGTGAAATGGATGTATCCGTTATTGATGAATTACCTGCTGGACGGCAAAAAATTATTACAAGATGGGTAAAAGAGCAGGAAATGGAAAAAGTACTTGAATTTATGAAACGAGAAATAGATAAAGGATACCAAGCATATATGATTACACCTCTAATTGAAGAGTCCGAAGCATTAGAAGATGTACAAAATGCACAAAAAATGTATGAATATATTTCAGAGTATTTTTATGAGTATTCGGTCGGTTTATTGCACGGTAAAATGAAAGCTGATGAAAAAGACGATGTCATGAAACGATTTAAACAAAATAATATTCACATTTTAGTTTCTACGACCGTTATTGAAGTGGGTGTGGATGTGCCTAATGCAACAATTATGGTTATTCAAGATGCAGAAAGATTTGGATTAGCACAATTACACCAATTACGTGGACGTGTTGGACGAGGGGATAAACAATCTTATTGTATTTTAGTTGCTAATCCTAAAACAGAACAAGGAAAACAACGTATGGCAATCATGGTTGAAAGTCAAGATGGCTTTTATCTGAGTCAAAAAGACTTAGAAATGAGAGGAACAGGAGATATTTTTGGATTAAAACAATCTGGTATTCCAGATTTTTCTTGTGCAGATATTATTCGAGATGTTCACATATTAAATCAAGCTAGACAAGATGCAATGGACATTGTGCATTCACAAAATCCTTATAAAAAAAAAGCGTATGAGTTGTTAAGAAAAAAGACTTTTGATAAGATAAAGTTGTAGTGATTAAAGGAGGTGCTTCATGAAAAAAATTGCAGTAGATGCAATGGGAGGCGATTTTGCACCGCAATCAGTCGTTGAAGGTGTGATGCGTGCAGCAAAAGAATTTCAAGATATTACCTTTGTTTTATATGGTGATGAAACAAAGATAAAAGAATATTTAACAGATGATACAAGAATTGACATTGTACATACAGATGAAAAAATAAATAGTGATGATGAACCAGTAAAATCTATTAGACAAAAGAAAAATGCTTCTATGGTATTGGCGGCACAAGCTGTTAAAGATAAGCAAGCAGATGCCATGTTTTCGGCAGGGAATACAGGCGCATTGTTAGCTGCGGGGTTATTTATCGTTGGAAGAATTAAAGGCATTGAACGTCCGGGCTTAATGCCAACTTTACCTGTTATAACAGATCCAAGTCGTGCGTTTGTATTTATGGATGTTGGTGCTAATGCGGATTGTAAACCACATCATCTCGTTCAATTTGCTATTTTAGGTTCGTACTATGCACGTTTTGTACAAAAAATAGATAAACCAAGAGTAGCATTGTTAAACAATGGAGCGGAGGCTTCAAAAGGAAATGAGTTAACGAAGCAGGCGTATCAACAATTATTGCAATTAGAGGATATTCATTTTATTGGGAATATTGAAGCAAGAGATTTGTTATTAGGAGAAACCGATGTTGTTGTAACAGACGGTTTTACGGGAAATGCTGTCTTGAAATCCGTTGAAGGAACAGCTTTGTCCATGGTTCAGTTAATTAAATCAACGATTAAACAAGGTGACCTTAAAACAAAACTAGGTGGATTACTCGTTAAAAATGCTTTAAGTGGCGTAAAAGATGTGTTAGACTATTCTAAACACGGTGGTGCTGTTTTATTTGGTTTAAAAGCACCTGTTGTGAAAACACATGGTTCAGCAGACAGCACAGCTGTTTATTACACATTAAAGCAAATTCGAACAATTTTAGACTCCCATGTGATTGAAGATTTAGCAAATCATTTCGATAATGAGAAAGAGAGTGATAATTAATGGAAGAAAAAATTTATGAGAAAGTTTTAGACATTGTGTCTGAACAGTTTAATACAGATAAAAGCGATTTATCAAAAGAAACACGATTTAAAGAAGATTTACAAGCAGATTCTATTTCGGTCGTTGAATTGATTATGGCTTTTGAACAAGAATTTGGGGGAACAATTTCTGATGAAGAATCAGAACATATTCAAACAATAGGAGATATTGTTTCGTATATTGCTTCTAAATCATAAAAGCTAGGCACTTTGCTTAGCTTTTTTTATAAAAAATATAAAATAGGATAGAATATTCAGACAATTTGTAGTATAATAATATGGCTATATTATTGACTAAATTGTTTTTTATTAAAAAAAAATGAAAATATAAGTTGCTTTTGATGAGCATAATCTATATAATGTTGTTATACATGTTATGTATTCGTCGTGATGATAGGATAGTATAGAGAAGTTAAATGAAGAAGGAGGAATTATTTTGACGTATGAAAAAACGTTATTAGATGTACGTGATTTACATACAGGATTTCGTTACAACGATCAATTTTATGATGCAGTAGATGGTGTATCATTTACATTATCAAATAATGAAATTTTAGCTATTGTAGGTGAGTCAGGTTGTGGTAAAAGTACATTAGCAACAACAATTGTTGGATTGCATGATGCAAAAAACACACGTATATCTGGTGAAATTTTATATAGACAAGATAACTTAGCAGAATTTACAGATAAACAATTTGAAAAAATCCGTGGTAACGACATTGGTGTTATTTTCCAAGATCCATTGTCAGCATTAAATCCATTGATGACGATTTTTAAACAAATTGAAGAAACACTGATTTATCATACGACAATGAACAAAGAAGAACGTCGTCAACGTGTGTTGGAATTATTAACTCAAGTAGGTATTCCTAATCCAGAGCGTGTGGCAAAGCAATATCCACATGAATTATCCGGTGGGATGCGCCAACGTGTCGTTATTGCGATAGCTTTGGCTTGTAAACCACCAATTATTATTGCTGATGAACCAACAACAGCGTTAGACGTAACAATCCAAGCGCAAATTCTTGACTTATTAAATGATTTACAAGAAGAAACCGAAGCAGGAATTATTTTAATTACCCATGACTTAGGGGTAGTGGCTGAAACAGCCGATAAAGTAGCTGTTATGTATGCAGGACAATTTGTTGAAGTAGCTCCAGTAAATGAATTATTTAATAATCCGTTACATCCGTATACACGTTCATTATTACAGTCAATGCCTCAAGATGATAGTGAAGAAGACTTACATGTGATTCAAGGTAGCGTACCGTCTTTAATTAACTTAGATCGTACAGGGTGCCGTTTTGCACCACGTATTCCGTGGATTTCCGAAGACGCACACGAAAAAGATCCAGTTTTACACGAAGTATCGCCTGGTCATTTTGTGAGATGTTCTTGTTACAAACATTTTCATTTTGATGGGGAAGGAGAATAATCGTGGGTATTATCCAAGTTGAAAATTTAAAAGTACATTATCCAATTCGTAGTGGATTTTGGAATCGTGTCACAGATCATGTGTATGCCGTGGATGGTGTTAACTTAGATGTTGAAGAAGGTAAAACGTATGGTTTAGTTGGTGAATCTGGATCAGGTAAATCAACTATTGGTAAAGCTATTATTGGTTTAGAAAAAATTACTTCTGGTAAAATTTATTACAATGGAGAAGACATTACAAAACAAGTAAAAAAACGTACATCTGAATACAACCGTAACGTTCAAATGATTTTCCAAGACTCTTTATCAAGTTTTAATCCTAAAAAACGTATTCAAGATATTTTATCAGAACCATTACGTAATTTTGAAAAATTATCACCAGATGAAGAAAGACGTCGTATTTTAGAATTATTAGACATTATCGGATTTACGGAAGATATTTTAACGAAATATCCACATGAATTTTCAGGTGGTCAACGTCAACGTATTGGGGTGGCACGTGCTATTGCATCCAAACCTAAATTAGTGATTGCTGATGAACCGGTATCTGCATTGGACTTATCTGTACAAGCGCAAGTATTAAACTACATGAAACGTATTCAAGATGAATATGGTATTGCTTATTTATTTATTTCTCATGATTTAGGTGTTGTCAAACACATGTCAGATGATTTAGCTATCATGTATCGTGGACGATTTGTAGAGTATGGTAACAAAAAAGATATTTATGAAAATCCAAAACATATTTATACACAACGTTTATTATCCGCAATTCCATCTGTTAATCCTGATTCAGCTGAAGAAAATAAAATGAAACGTTTGAAAGTTGAAAGTGAGTATGCAAAAAATCAAGCAGAATACTTCGATAAAAATGGGCGTGTGTATGATTTAGAAAATATTAGCAATACACATAAAGTCGCACTATCTTCAGTTCAAAAAGGAGGTACGATGTAAATGTGGAAAGTGATTTTACGAAGAATATTGGTCATGATTCCTCAAATTTTAATTTTAAGCCTATTAATTTTCATATTGGCTAAAATGATGCCTGGGGATGCGTTATCTGGGAAAGCGAGTGCTTCATTAACGATAAAAGACATTGAAGCAATTCGACAAGCAAATGGTTGGAATGATCCATGGTATGTACAATATGGTCGTTGGATTAGTAAAGCATTTCATGGAGATTTAGGAAACAGTTATCAAAACCAACGTCCTGTTGTTGATATTATTGGTGAACGTTTGAGTAATACGGTGTGGTTATCTATCTTAACAGTTGTGATTATGTATTTAGTAGCTATTCCTTTAGGTATGATAGCTGGTCGTTACCAAAATTCATGGGCTGATAAAATTATTGTTTTCTTAAACTTTTTAAACTTTTCAATTCCAGGGTTTGTTGCCGGATTATTGGCTATTTGGCTATTCGGATATTCATTAGGTTGGTTCCCAACTCGTGGTACTGAAACATCTGGTGTTGTTTTAACTGGTCTAGCGTACTTCTGGGATAGATTCCATCACATTTTATTACCATCCTTAATTATGGGTATTTTATCAACAGTTGGTACCATTCAATATTTAAGATCAGGTATTATTGATGCGAAATCTTTAGACTATGTACGTACAGCACGTGCAAAAGGTGTTCCTTTGAATAAAGTATATTCAAGACATATTTTTAGAAACTCTATTTTACCGATTGTGACATTTATTGGATATGATATTACAGGTATTTTATCTGGTTCAATTTTTATTGAGAACATTTTCTCATTCCCTGGGATGGGTAAATTATTTATCGATTCAATCAATGGACGTGACTACTCACTAATGACAGCTCTGATTTTAATGTATGGGTTAGCCGGTTTATTTGGTTCCTTACTATCGGATGTGGCACTTGCATTAGTTGATCCACGCATTCGCATTCAGTAGAAAGGAGACTAAAAGTGGCTAAAAAAGATAAATTAAAACAAGAAAAAGATAACAAAAAAGCCGTTGTTGGTTTTGGTGTTATTGTTCGTGAATTTAAACGTGATAAAGTTGCGATGACAGCATTTATTATCTTTGCGACATTGATTTTAGGTATTTTTATTACATCTATGTTTTTAGATAGTAAAAAAGCAATGGAAGTATTTATTACAAATCGTTTTGCCAAACCAGGTACAAAAGGTTACATTATGGGTGCCGATGAAGGTGGTCGTGAGATTTTATTCCAGTTGATTATTGGTGCAAGAAACTCATTGACAATTGCTTTTAGCGTAACGGTTTTAACAACTCTTGCCGGGTTGTTTATTGGAACGATTTCAGGATACTATGGTGGATGGGTTGATGCTGTTGTGATGCGTATTGTTGATTTCATCAGTATTTTACCAAGATTATTGCTAATCATTGCATTTTTACAAGTTGTACCAAACTATTCAATGCTTGCGTTCATTTTTATCATGAGTATTTTCTCATGGGTAGGGAATGCAAGATTATATCGTGGGAAAGCTTTAGCAGAATCTTCAATGGAGTATATAAAAGCTGCTAAAACATTAGGTGAAAGTGATTTGCGTATTATGACACGTGAATTATTACCGAATATGAGTTCTATTATTATTGTAAATACAACATTATCCTTAGCAGGAAATATTGGTTTAGAAACAGGTTTAAGTTATTTAGGATTTGGTTTACCAAGTTCTACGCCAAGTTTAGGGACATTGATTGGATATGCAACCAACTCAGATATTATTAAAAACAAAGTGTGGGTGTGGCTACCCGCATCATTACTTGTTTTGGTGTTAATGCTTTGTGTTAACTATATTGGTGAAGCGTTGAAACGTTCATCAGATGCAAAACAACGTTTAGGTTAGTTTATTAAACTACTTTATAAAAAGTAGATAGTAAAAATATTTATTAAGGGAGTAATTACAATGGCAAAAAAAGCAAAATGGTTTTTAGGTTTAGCATCAGTTGCTGTATTAGCAGCTTGTGGCAATAACACAGATACTGCAAAAGAAGAAACAAAGTCAGCAGACAGTAATGTTGCAGAAACATTAGCAAAATTTCCGTCTAAAATAGAACATGAAGGTACACCAATTAAAGGTGGTGTATTAAAATATGCATTGATCAGTGATAGTCCTATTCCAGGTGTATTCAGTGGTCTTTACCAAAAAGAAGCATCTGATTCAGAAGTAACAGCATTTACAGAAGAAGGCTTATTTATAGCTAACAGTGACTACAAAATTGTCGAAGGTGGTTTAGGAACTTTAGCAATTGACAAAGATGCAAAAACGATCACAATCAAAGTTAAAGAAAACGTAAAATGGTCAGATGGCGAACCATTTACAATTGATGATTATATCTATGCATTTGAAGTGATTGGACATAAAGATTACAAAGGTGAAAGATATAACGATACATTTAAAAATATCGTTGGTATGGATGAGTATCATGAAGGAAAATCTGAAACAATTTCAGGTATCAAGAAAAATGATGATCATTCTGTAACATTCCAATTAAAAGAAGTATCTCCATCATTGAATCATGTTGGCGGATTTTGGTCTACACCATTCCCTAAACATCAGTTGAAAGATATTGCAATTAAAGATCAATCAGCATCTGATGCAGTTCGTAAAAATCCAGCTGGTTTAGGTGCATTTAAATTCAAAAAAATCGTAACAGGTGAATCTGTTGAATTAGAAGCAAACCCATACTACTGGAAAGGTCAACCAAACTTAGATGGTGTTATCATTGAAGTTGTTAACTCAACAAACTCTCCAGATGAATTTAAAGCAGGTAAATATGACATTATGTCAGTATCAACATTAACAGCTATTTACGATTCATTTAAAGAATTAAACAATGCAACTTTAGCTGGTAAATGGCGTCATGCTTACCAATACATCGGATTTAAATTCGGTAAATGGGATGCAGAAAAAGAAACAAGTGTTATTACAAACGAAAAAATCAACGATAAAGCATTACGTCAAGCAATGGGGTATGCATTAAACTTAGAAGAAATTGGTCAAACATTCTACAACGGTTTACGTGTTCGTGCAAACTCAATGTTAGCACCAACATTTGGCTCATTACATGACAGCACATTACCTGGTTTCCCACATGATCCAGAAAAAGCTAAAAAAATCTTAGATGAAGCAGGCTATAAAGATAAAGACGGTGATGGATTACGTGAAAATCCAAAAGGTGAAAAATTAACGATTAATTTAGCGATGTCTGCTGGTGGCGATAATGAACCGATTTCTCAAGCATACATCAAATACTGGAAAGAAGTTGGTTTAGACGTTCAATTAGTAGGCGGACGCTTAATCGAAGGTAACTCATTCTTTGATCGTTTAGAAAACGATGATCCAGAAGTAGACTTATTCGTTGCTGGTTGGTCATTATCTGGTGACCCAAATCAATCACATACATGGGGTAATACTCAATTAAATATGACACGTTATGTATCTGAGAAAAATGATGAATTATTAGCTAAAATGGGTTCAGCAGAAGCATTTGATTCTAAAAAACAAAAAGAAATTTTTGATGCATGGCAAAAATATGCTAATGAAGAAGCATTTGGTTTACCATTGTTCAATATCTTATCATTAACAGCTGTTAATACACGTGTGAAAAACTTAGATGTTAAAGATTATGAAGGTAACTGGGGTTACAACTTACATAAAATCCAGTTAACAGCAGATGCTCCAGCAGCTTCAAAATAATTAAATAAAATACTAGTTGTCTGTCAAATAGGGCTGATAGCTATGAAAGATAGTGATTTAATACAAGTTAAGTCACTGTCTTTTTGTTTTATGTTAGGGACAAAAAATTAAGAGTTCTAGGCTCTAAAATCGTGTTGGTGGATTGCTCCACCAACACGATTTTGTATATAAAAAAGAAATATTTGTATGATTAAAAAGCCATTTAAATAAAGAGGTATTTCTCATAAATTGTTCTATAAGAAAATTAGACTCTTTGTTAAGTTGTAGTTTTTAATAAATGAAGCGGTGAACGGACATTTTACAATGTTCGCTCACCGCTTTTTGATAGTAGTTTGAGTTTTGCACTATTTTCTAGTTTTGTGCGTCATTCAATAAAATTCATATTAAATTCAAGTTTTTTAATATCTTATTCTATGTTTTTATGAGAGATAGTTTAGTATAGTATACATGTAAACAAGGAAAGGAGTTGAGCGTATGGTTCAACAATTAGATGCCGTTTTTCTTTGGACGACATTTTTAGCCGGTATTTTATCGTTTTTTTCACCGTGTATTTTACCGTTATTACCTGTATATACGGGGATTTTAATGGAGGAAACAGGTGATAAAGCTATTAAAATAGGGCGATTTAAAATTTATACAAAACCTGTTTATACCACATTGGCTTTTGTGTTTGGTATTTCAACGGTTTTCATTACATTAGGTTTTGGAGCAAGTTTTTTAGGAAAACTTATTGCAAGCCCGTATACACCAATTATTATGGGGATTATTGTTATTATTCTTGGGTTACACCATGCTGAATATATTCATATTCCATTTTTAGAAAGACAAAAATCGACAACGATGTCTAGTAATAAAAATCATTTACTAAATGCTTATTTATTAGGATTTACATTTAGTTTTGGGTGGACACCTTGTATTGGTCCAGTTTTGAGTGCGATTTTTGCATTATCCTCATCTGGAGGAAGCAATAGTCTTTTAGGAGTTATGTTAATGGCTGTCTATGCATTAGGTTTAGCATTACCATTTATGTGTATTTCATTAGCATCTACACTATTTTTAAAACATATTGCCAAAGTTAAAAAATATATGTTACGCATTAAAAAAGTTGGTGGTTGGTTGATTATTTTAATGGGCGTATTATTGATATTTGGACAAGCTAACTTTTTATCAACACTTTTTCATTAAACAATAAATAATAAATAAGGAGAGAAAATAAAATGAAAAAATATATGAAACAATTAGGAACAGTAGCAACAGCATGTGTATTATTAGCAGGTTGCGGACAAGCCGCAATGAAAGATGATAAAATGATGGAAAGCTCATCCATGATGAAAGACGGTAAAATGGACGATAAAAAAATGGACGACAAAAAAATGGATGATAAAAATATGAGTGACAACAAAATGAAAGATGATAAAATGATGGAAAGTTCGTCTATGTCTGATAAATCAAATATGAAAGATGATATGATGAAAAATAAAGGTGAGATGGCACCAAGTTTTAAATTGATGGATGTTAATGGTAAAGTACATACACTGGAAGAATATAAAGGTAAAAAAGTATTTATCAAAGCATGGGCTTCATGGTGTTCAATTTGTTTGTCTACACTACAAGAAACTCAAGAATTAGCTAAAAATGAAAAAGACTTTGTTGTCTTGACGATTGTTGCACCAAATTATCGTAATGAAAAATCAAAAGAAGATTTCTTGAAATGGTTTAATGGCACATCTTATACAGATTTACCAGTACTATTCGATGAAAATGGTGAGTATTTCCAAAAATTAGGTGTCGTAGGCTATCCATCAGAATTGTTCATCGGATCAGATGGTACACTTGTTAAACAACAAACAGGTTATATGTCAGCAATGGATATTAAAGAATTTATGAAAACAGTGAACTAATGAGGTGAACTATGAAGAAAGGCGTCATTATAGGAGCGGTAATTGTTGCTGTGTTAGGTGTACTGTTCTTACAACGCTATGTAAGTGCAAAAAATGCAAGTACACAATCTATTGAAAATAGAGTTAAAGAACAAGTAACTTCAGAAAGTAAATCAATGCAAAAAGGAGGAGAAACTGTGGATAAAAATATGTTAAAAGATCTTTACTTAGCAGGAGGCTGTTTTTGGGGATTAGAAGAATATTTTTCTAGAATCAATGGTGTGATTGATGTGACATCTGGATACGCTAATGGAAAAAGTGATGTTACAAATTATCATTTGATTTCTCAAACAGATCATGCAGAAACGGTACATATTCAATATGATGCCTCTAAAGTAAGTTTAAGAGAATTACTCTTGTATTATTTCCGTGTGATTGATCCAACAAGTGTTGATAAACAAGGTAATGATAGAGGTAGACAATATCGTACAGGTATTTACTATCAAAATGACGATGATAAAAAAGTGATTGATGAAGCTATTGCTGAAAAAGAAAAAGAACTTGGACAAAAAACTGCGATTGAAATCGAACCATTGAGACACTATATTTTAGCAGAAGAGTACCATCAAGATTACTTGAAAAAAAATCCGGGTGGATATTGTCATATAGATGTATCAGAAGCTAACGTGCCTCTTGTTGATGTGACAAAATATCCAAAACCATCTCAAGAAGAATTAAAACAAACATTAACAAAAGACCAATATCAAGTCACTCAAGAAAATAAAACAGAACAAGCATTTTCAAATCAATATTGGGACTTTTTTGAAGAAGGTATTTATGTTGATGTTGCAACTGGAGAACCGCTATTCTTCTCAAAAGATAAGTTTCAATCAGGTTGTGGATGGCCTAGTTTTACAAAACCAATTAACACAGAAGTGGTAACATATCATAAAGATACAAGTTATAATATGACACGTATTGAAGTGAGAAGTCGTGCAGGTAATTCGCATTTAGGACATGTATTTGATGACGGTCCAAAAGATAAAGGTGGTTTACGTTTTTGTATCAACAGTTTATCTATTAAATTTATTTCAAAAATGGAAATGGCAGAAAAAGGATATGACTATCTATTACCGTATATGGAATAAAAAAAGTAGACTACACCCATTGACTATTGTGGTGTAGTCTATTTTTGATTTTATAGTAAATAATATTGGTGATAAAATTTTTTAATAGTACAGAATCATAGTAGTCATCTAATATTGATTGATAAAAGGATCATTCAATTTGTGATATAATAAGAACAAAGAAGGTGAACAGATGTACACGATTTTAATTGTAGAAGATGAATCATTTATTCGAAAAGGATTAACGCAACTCGTAGATTATCAGTCATTAGGTATTACAACGATTCTTGAAGCGAGTTCAGGAGAAAAAGCATTAAATATTTTAGAAGAAAACCATGTAGATATTTTATTAACAGATATCAATATGCCCAATATGGATGGCATTACATTGGCAACAAAAACAAAAGAATATTATCCAGAAATACATATTGTTTTTTTAACAGGATACGACTATTTTGATTATGCTTTGGCTGCTTTGAAATTAGGGGCTGATGATTATATTTTAAAACCAGTATCTAAAAAAGATGTTGAAACTATTTTAAAAAAGGTTATTTTAAATATTCAAAAAGAGCAAAAAGATAAAATTCTTTTAGAAGTTGTGGATACACAAATAAATGATTCTAAACAAAATCAAATGCAACAAATCATTAATGAGCATTTTACAGAACCTGACTTTTCATTAGTGAAATTAGCAAATTGGTTGGGGTTTGCATCGACGTATACAAGCACACTCATCAAAAAACAATTCGGTATGTCTTTTCAAGATTATGTAACAGAAAAACGTATTGCGTATGCCAAAATTTTATTGTTATCAAGTGAATTAAAAATTTATGAAGTGGCTCAAAAAGTCGGGTATGATGATGTGAATTATTTTTCTATTCGATTTAAACAAATTGTTGGTATGTCACCTAAGAAATTTCAAAAAGGAGATAGTGAGTGATGAAACGAAAATCTTTAGCTTACAAAGTTTCTTTGTATGTCTTTACGATAATGGTTATATTTCTTGTTGGAATAGGTGGTTTTTATTATGCCATGGCATCTCAAATTATTGTGGATATGACAGAAAAAAATACGAAACAAGTATTGGATAGAGTCAATCACGATTTATCTTCTTATTTAGAGAGATTACGGCAAAGTACGTATGCTTTATCAAACAATGAATCCATTCGGTCTTATATGTTGCATGAAACAACAGAAAATAAAAACACATCACTAGAAATTATTCATACTTTTTTAAAAACAGATAGTCAATTTTTATCCATTGTACTCATTACAAAAGACGGACGCGTTTTATCAAATTTAGATAGTATGGATATGTCTTTATCTAAAAATATGATGGAAGAAGAATGGTATACAGAAGCCATTAAACAAAAAGGCGTTGCGGTGTTAACGTCTATGAAAAGAAAACAAGATAATAAAGAGATACAAGTGATTTCCATGACACAAGATATTCACGATGAAAAAGGAGAAAACATAGGTGTCTTACGAATGGATGTTTCATCAGATAGTATTGATGATTATTTGCAACAATTAAATTTACAAGATAATGGTGAATTATTTATTGTAGACCAAACCAATCGTATTTTGTATCAATCCGCTAATCAAACAGAAGAAGTCCGTCATAATTTATCTGAAATCATGCGTATTAAAGAAACAGAAATGGGGTATATGAATGGGCAGTATACTTATGTGCAATCAAATAAACTAGGTAAATCCACATGGGAATTGGTTGCTGTTGTACCACTTTCTGAATTAAAAGATGTTCAATTACATTTGCTTGTTGCCTTTAGTTTGTCGGGGATTTTTATTTTTGTTGTAACGGGGGGTGTTCTGCTTATTCTGATTAGAAAGTGGACAAGACCATTAAAAGAATTACAACAAACAATGCATCAAATTGAACATGGGGATTATTCAGCAAGAGCGGTCATTCAAGGAAGTGAAGAAGTACAAGATTTATCCTTATATTTTAACCGTATGCTTGATGAAATCAATCGTTTACTAGAAGGAATTAAAGAAAAAGAAAGAGATATTCGTTATTTTGAATTACAGGCACTAACAAGTCAAATTAACCCACATTTTCTTTATAATACATTGGATACGATTATTTGGATGGCAGAATTTAATGATAGTCAAAAAGTGGTGAGTATGACAAAAGCGCTGGCACAATTTTTTAGATTATCTTTAAATGCAGGAAATGAATTGATGACTTTAGAAAATGAGTTTGACCACATTCGTCAATATTTATTTATTCAAAAACAACGTTATGAAGAACAATTAGAATATGAGATTACACTTTTAGAAAAATGTAAAGACATCAAAGTACCACGTCTTATTTTACAACCAATCGTTGAAAATGCGATTTATCATGGTATTAAAGGTTTAGATAGAAAAGGGATGATTCGCGTTTTTATGACAGAAACAGATACACATTATGGTATTACTATTGAGGATAATGGGCGTGGTATAAAACAAACCACAAAGGATATGACATCTCACAAACGATTAGGTGGTGTGGGATTGCAAAACGTTGATGAACGTTTAAGATTATATTATGGTCAGCCTTATAAAATGGATATAGTATCACAAGAAAATACATATACAGCAATCACATTATGGTTGCCAAAAAACCAAAACCTATAGAAATTGTGGGAGCAATTTCTATAGGTTTTTGGAATTAGGATGAGAGATAATTAGAAAAAGGAGATTGATTTTAAAGTCTTATAAACATTCTGCTATAAGATTGTGGTTTTAAGGTAATGCTACATACAGAAAAGTGAATAAAAATACATAGAAATGTTTATGCGATGAATGGATTAGTGGACTTTTTGATGATTCATCATTTTTTATTTACTCGTCTATAAGTCTTTTAAAATCAATCTTATTTTATATTATACGCTTTTTTTTATGACTTTCAATAGGGGTGAAAATATCAGGAAAATGAAAAGTATAAAAATGATTTTAATTATATAAAAAAGTTTTAAAATGTATAAAATATCATTTCAGGAGATATGTACGCTTGTTTTTGTATACAAAAAATTTTTCCGTAAAAGAGGAAGAAACGTAGATAATGAAAAAATGAGTAAAAAGTGATATACTGTCTAAGAAATGAGGTAAGAAAATGAACGGGATATTACCATTGTGGAAAGAACGTGGCATGACCAGTCATGACTGCGTTTTTAAATTAAGAAAAATATTGAAAACAAAAAAAGTAGGACATACAGGGACATTGGACCCTAATGTTGATGGCGTACTACCAATTTGTATTGGTAGTGCAACGAAAATGGTAGAATTTATGTTGAATGCTGAAAAGCAATACGAGGGAGAAATCACATTAGGAATAGCAACAAGTACAGAAGATAGTGACGGCGATATTGTGGCTGTTAAAAATATTGATAAAATACCAACAACAGACGAGATTGATGCAATAATGGCATCAATGTTAGGTCGTATACAACAAATCCCGCCTATGTACTCAGCCGTAAAAGTAAATGGCAAAAAATTATATGAATATGCACGAAATCATGAAACGGTTGAACGACCAGTTCGTCAAGTCGTGATATATGACTTTAAGCGTATATCTGATGTAAGTGTACATGATAATCATACAGTGTCGTGGCGATTTTCTGTGACATGTAGTAAAGGGACGTATGTACGTACACTGGCTGTTGATTTAGGTGCGAAAATGGGATACCCTGCATTTATGAGTGATTTGACACGTACACAAAGTGCAGGATTTAAACAGGAACAATGTTTTACATTACATCAGCTTGAAGTATTGAGTGATGCTTCAATGGCACTTATTCCTGTTGAACAAGCTTTCTTAGATTATCCGCGATGTGAGATTGATGATGAGGTATATGCACGTGTACAAAATGGTGCTATTTTACAAGAAATGCCCCATGTTCAGTATCCTGTTTTTTTCGTTTATCGTGACAAAATTATAGCGTTATACGACAAACACCCTGAAAGAGCGGGGTATATCAAACCTAAAAAAATGTTATTAAGTAATGGAGAATCAACATGATGAATATTATAAAATTAACCTATCCATTTCAGCCTGTTGAGGTTGAAAAAGAAGGTATTGTTTTAGTACTTGGTTTTTTTGATGGTGTACATTTAGGGCATCAAAAAGTCATTGAAACAGGAAGAGATATTGCTAGGGAAAAAGGATATAAATTGGCTGTGTTAAGTTTTAATCAGCATCCGTCCGTTATATTTACAAAGCAAAAAGAAGTGTATTTAACAAGTGTGGAAGAAAAAGCTGTTTTATTGCAACAAATGGGTGTTGATATTTTCTATCTTGTTTCATTTACAGAGGCATTTGCATCGATTGAACCTCATCAATTTATTCAAGATTATGTTATCAATCTTAATACAAAATATGTTGTGGCAGGATTTGATTATCGTTATGGAAAAAGTGCAAATGGAACTATTGAAACATTAGCCGAACATAGTCAAGGAACATTTGACGTCATTATTGTGGAACAACAAACACAAGATTATGAGAAAGTAAGTTCTACAGCCATTCGTCAAGCACTATCAACTGGAAATATTGAAAAAGCAAATGCATTATTAGGTAGAGTGTATGCGACTAGTGGTTATGTCATTCATGGTGATGCACGAGGACGACAAATAGGATTTCCAACGGCGAATATTAAAGTAGATGAAAAACAATACAGACTTGCTGAAGGGGTTTATATTGTGCGTATAAAAGTCAAAGACGTATGGTATAAAGGAATGGCGTCTATCGGACGTAATATAACGTTTGAACAAAATCGTGTCGTAAGTGTAGAAGTACATGTACTTGATTTTAGTGAAGATATTTATGACGAAGAAGTTACAATTGAATGGTTAAAATATGTACGAGAAGAAATTAAATTCCATAGCGTGAAGAGCTTAATCGCTGAATTACGAATGGATGAAATTTCAGCAAGAGAGTATTTTGAAAGTAGAGGACAAATATGACGTCAGTCTATATCCATATTCCGTTTTGTGAACATATTTGTTATTATTGTGATTTTAATAAAGTTTATATTGAAGGACAACCAGTTGATGAATATGTTCAGTTATTGATTGATGAGATAGCGTTAACGATGCAACAATATCCTAAAACAGAAATAAAAACGGTGTATATTGGTGGAGGCACACCTACAAGTTTAACAGCTAAACAACTGGATATACTATTAACGGGTATGCATAAATATTTATCTATTCATCCACAAGCAGAATTTAGTGTAGAAGCTAATCCAGGTGATGTTAATTTAGAAAAAATGGCTGTATTAAAAATGCATGGTGCTAATCGTTTGAGTATGGGTGTTCAATCTTTTGATAATCGTATTTTAGAAAAAATAGGACGTAGTCATCGTGTTGATGATGTGTATCAATCTGTATCAAATGCACGTAAAGCAGGGTTTGATAATATTAGTATTGATTTGATTTTTAGACTGCCATATCAGACATTATCTATTTTTAAAAATAGTTTAGAACAAGCACTAGCATTGGATTTACCACATTATGCAGTCTATTCTTTGATTTTAGAAAATAAAACGATTTTTTATCAGTTGATGAGAAAAGGAAAACTTCCTTTACCAAGCGAAGATGATGATGCAGACATGTATGAACTGGCTATGGAAATGTTAGACAAAGCAGGAAGAAAGCAATATGAAATTAGTAATTTTGCTTTGGACGGCTATCAATCCATCCATAATAAAACATATTGGAATAACGGACATTATTTTGGATTTGGAGCAGGAGCACATGGCTATATTCATCAAACACGTTATAAAAATAATGGACCCATTCAGCACTATTTAGAACCTTTACGACAAAAGCAACTTCCTATTTTTTCAAAAGAAACATTAACAAAAGAACAGATTATGGAAGAAGAATTATTTTTAGGATTGCGAAAAATAGAAGGTGTTAACCGACAGCAGTTTCAAAAAAAATATGGTGTTTCATTAGAAAGTGTCTATGGAAAGACAATCCAATATTTAATGAGTGTTGGATTATTGGAAATGAAAAATGATTTTATTCGATTAACAAAAAGAGGTATTTTTTTAGGAGATACCGTATTTCAATCATTTTTAAAATAAGGAGAAGTATACGTATGAATGATTATATAGAAACAACCTTACAATCAAAAAATGTGTATCATGGTGCTATTTTTGATGTAGAAAGTCACGATGTTCGCTTACCAAATGGAAATATATCCAAAAGAGATATTATTAAACACCATGGTGCTGTATGTATTCTTGCTACAAAAGACAATAAAGTATTGCTTGTTAGACAATATAGAAAAGCGATTGAGCAATCACTTTTTGAAGTACCTGCTGGAAAATTAGATTCTCCAAAAGAAGAACCATTAAGTGCAGCTAAACGAGAATTAGAAGAAGAAACAAACTATCAAGCAAGACACTGGAAAGAAGTTTACACTTTTGTTGTTTCTCCAGGATATTGTACAGAAAAAATTACGTTATTTGAAGCAACAGAATTAATAGAAGTTGAAAATCCACTATCATTAGATGAAGATGAATTTTTAGATATTGTATGGATAGAGATACCTAAAGCTTTAGAAATGGTTGAAGACGGTACGATTATTGATGCAAAAACAATTATGGCCTTACAATATTTAGCGTTACAATAGGAGGAAGAACATGGATGAACCTAAATGGGTAAGTTATTTTGATAAAATTTGGTTTCTCGTGTTTTTACTACTTACATTTTATACAGTTTTTCAAGACTATCATGGCATGAATTTTTTAGTAGTCGGACTTATTTTAAATAATATTTTTGATGCGTATATGGGTGTTGTTTTTTCAAATGGATTGAAGCGTCATTATTATATTGTGACGATTATAGGATGTTTTGTGACTGCTTTTGTGAAATTTCAATATGATTTAGTAGGTGGCGTAATCAGTGCCTTAATTGGAGCTGTGTATGCGATTATTGGCTATATTGAATTTGAAGACACCATTACGTACACCGATAAACATGATTTAAAACCATTGATTTACAATGCTATTGGAGGATGTATTTTATTCTTTGTTTTATATACATATATTGTAGAAGACAAACAAAACATCGTGTTAATTATTGGTAATTTTTTAGTTTTTATACTAGGAATGTTGGCACGTTTTTTGTTGATTAGAGGAAAATCTGCATCGTATATTTTCTTTATTATTGTTGATATTGTTACGATTTTAGTAGAAATACAGACATATCTGATAAAACAAAATAATGATGTTATTGTTATTTTAATTAATACATTTATGCTATTAGTGATTGACTCAAAAGCATGTTATATATGGCAAAAAAAAGCATTTGAACATAAACAGCAACAACAATGAATGTAATCTATATGAAGGCTCTTCGCCAACTGAGGTTGGCGAAGAGCCTTATTTTTAAAGTACAACAATATGTTCTTGTCTAGATGTTTTCATAGATGATATTTTTTACCGTTTATGGTATACTAAAGTTTACGAAATTAAGCGTTATCATAAAGGAGGATATATACATGACAACGCAAGATATTGCGATTCGATTAGTTTTAGCTATTATTTTTGCAGGTGTTATAGGCTATGATAGACAACGAAAAAGTAGACCGGCAGGACTTAGAACACATATTTTAGTATGTGTAGGTGCAACGACAGTTGCCCTTATTCAAAGTGCAGTTTTTTATGAAAAACTAAGTATTCATCCAGAAATAGATGTTGACCAAGTACGTTTATTAGCGCCTATTGTAAGTGGGATAGGTTTTTTAGGTGCGGGTACAATTGTTGTGACGAAGCAAAGAGTAGCAGGGTTAACAACGGCAGCTTCTTTATGGACATCGGCAGGCATTGGTATTGCTTTAGGTATGGGATATTATAAAATTGCTTGTTTAAGTTTTCTAGCAGTTGTTTTTTCTTTAACAATCATCCGTTTTATTGTACATGTTCCGAATGTGAAAAGATTAGAAGTTCAATTTGTGCATAGACTAGAAACAAAAGCCTTTTTAAATGAATATTTTTCAAAATATTCTATTGAATTGAATGATGTTTTATTCGATGTACAAAATGTGGACGGTAGAAATGTGTATCGTAATATTTTTACAATTCATTTGCCAAAAGATATTTCTTTAGTCAATATTGTTGAGGATTTATCCTTACATAAAGATATTATGAAAATCAGGCTAGTGTCTATTGTTGAGTAAAAGAGTAGTTACTACTGTAATGGTCAAAAGTATGGTATGATAAAATTACAATTTAGTTGAGTGAGGAGGATACGATGAGCAACGGTATATCAAATAAAATGATAGATGAAGCAAAACAATTAGTACAAGAAAATAGGGTCTTGAGTATTGTGAAGTATCCGACCTCAACGGTATGGTTCTCAGAAATTTTAGACCACAATCAATTATTTTCTGTTTACTTAGATGCAACAAGTACAGGAAAGGATATTTGTGATTGTCAATACTCTAAAGAACATGGCTATTGTAAACATATTTTAGCTGCTGAATTATATTTAAATATGCAAGGATATGAAAGAAGTGTATCTCATCAATTAAAGCATCAAGTTGTTGACACAGCAGCTCGATTAAATCGTTTAAGTAAGTCGTTATATACACAAACTAAAAAAATGGAAATTGATACGTCTTTTATTAAAGTAGAAGTAACATTGAATATGACAACACAATGGCGAGATAGACGATTATTGATTTCTTTAAAAATTGGAAAACAGAAATTATATGTCGTAAAAAGTATACCAGAGTTAATATATACGTATTTTGAGCGTAGGACGTATACATTAGGTAGTAAAGATGCGATTGATTGGCAAGATTATGCAGTCGATCAACAGACACATCACTTATTTGTTTTTTTGAAAAAAGTATTTTCGTATTCTGAACCTGATGTGTATGTACCTAGTTTAAAATATCTTCAAATTCATCCATTGGTAGTAGCAGAATGTTTGGAAATTACCTCTCATTTAAAAAATGTAATATTTGTACTAAATGACCATGTTGTTGAAACTTATCATTATTCTGAAGAAAAAGCACCTCTTCATTTTTATGTGAATAAACATCGTTTAGGGTTAGAATGTTCTTTAGAACATCCTCATTTATTGGATATATTAGATGATTTTATGTTACTTAGAATAGAAACTCATTTCTATAAAATAGATAAAGATTTATTGCCGATTTATGAGTTATTATTAGATATTTTTGATAGTCGTAAAATAAAACCTATTCTGATAAAAACAGAAAATATTTCTGATTTTATAAATTATACAATACCTTTATTGGAACAAATTACACATATCCATTATGATGGTAGTTATATTGTGAAAAAACAAACATATAGGCCAGATCTTTATGTGACGAAAGAAGACGATACATTATGGATTGATATAAAAACAAATACAGATGTATTCGATCAGTATAATGTAGAAGATGCTATCCGATTGGAAAATAAATTGTTAACATTAGGTTTTTCTAAAAAAGGAGAGCGATTTGAAAAGTATTTACATTCTACAGATACATTTTATGATTTTCTATCACGTGAAAAAACACAGTTGAATGATTTTAGTCATGTTATTTTGTCTGAAGATTTACAAGATAAAGCCTTTCAAGTTGATATACCAATGATACGATTTGATACACAAGGTTCTTTACTCGATATATCCTTTAATATTGATGGTATTTCTGATAAAGATATTTCTAAAATTTTACAGCATATTCAAGAAAATGATCACTATTATCAGTTGGATAATGGGCAATTTGTTGATTTAAGAGATGATGTTTTTCAAGATGTTCATCATATTTTAAATCAGTTACGCTCAAAAGATGTGTTAAAAGACGGCCATATTCAATTACATCAAACACAAGCACTACACTTAGTATCTGATTTACACAAAAATATTAATATGGATGATTATTTTTCTAATTTAGTCTATGACTTAACGCATCCAGAGTTATTTCGTGCATCTATACCAAAGAGTTTAAAAACAACATTAAAAGATTATCAAGTTTATGGATTTAAATGGTTAAAAATGTTATCTGCACATCAATTTGGCGGTATTTTAGCAGATGACATGGGACTAGGTAAAACAATCCAAACGATAGCTTATTTATTAAGTGAGATAGAAGAACAGAAAACGAATAATCGGCCGAACTTAATTGTGTGTCCAGCTTCGTTAGTTTATAATTGGAAGCACGAATTTGATACATTTGCACCTAATCTATCAGTAGAAATTGTAAATGGGTTAAAACAAGATAGATTAGATAACTTGAAAAAAGATGTGCAAATATATATCACATCTTATCAAAGTTTTAGACAAGATGAACGTTCATATAAAGAAAAACAGTGGCATGCCATTGTATTAGATGAATCACAAATGGTTAAAAATTACACGACAAAACTACATCGTAGTTTACGCCATTTATCTGCGCATGTTATTTTTGCATTGAGTGGTACACCTATTGAAAATAGAAAAGAAGACTTTTGGTCTATTTTTTCACTTATTCTACCAGGTTTATTTCCACATGTTCGAGATTATAAAAAATTAGATACAAAAACAATCGCAAAAATGGCAAAACCATTCTTATTACGCCGATTAAAATCAGATGTATTAACAGAATTACCCGAAAAAATTGAAACAGTTTTGTATAATGAACTGAGTAAAGAACAAAAAGCATTATATTTAGGGTATTTGCAAAATATTCAAACAAGAGTAGCGCATTATTCTAGTGAAGAATTTACAAAAAATAAATTAGAAATTTTATCTGGATTAACACGCTTACGCCAAATTTGTTGTCATCCAAAATTGATTATGGATGATTATGTCGGTGATGTTGGTAAATTAGAACAATTTTTAACACTTGTTGAAACGGCTATTGCTGGAGGGCATCGTTTATTAGTTTTTTCTCAATTTACAAGTATGCTTGCTATCTTACAAGATGCTTTAAAAAACATGGGACACGATAGTTTTATGTTAACGGGGCAAACAAATACAAAACAACGAATGGATATGGTTAAAGCATTTAATGCTGGAAAACACGATGTCTTTTTTATCTCATTACGAGCTGGAGGAACAGGATTAAACTTAACGAGTGCCGATACCATTATTTTGTATGATTTATGGTGGAATCCTGCTGTTGAAGAACAGGCAATGGGACGCTCGCATCGTATTGGTCAGAAAAAAACGGTACAAGTATACCGATTGATTTCTCAAGGAACTATTGAAGATAAGATGAATGATATGCAACAACAAAAGAAAGCTATTTTTGATGAAGTTGTCAATGATGTGATGATGCGTCATGAGTTAACAAATGATGATATTAAAGATATTTTAGGTATTGAATAAAATAGACTTTTCATCAAATTGTATTGTATAAAGAAATAGTGAAAAAGGCAGTGAATGGCATTAGCCACTCGCTGCCTTTTTTACTATTGAGAATAATTAAAATACTGAAATTTAGTATTTTATTGCATGGTAACCAAACTGACACAATTTATTGTAGATAAAAGAGGTGAATTGACGTTTTTCAGCATCAATTCACCTCTTTTGTATTATAGAGTAAATCTATTTATTTTCAATTTTTATTTCTAAAAATAAATCATTAAACTGATTATTTTTTTCCCTGGATAATCCTTTATAGGCTTCTAATCGACTAATCAAATCATCATCTGGGTAAAATGATTTGTTAGATGTGATTTCAGGATCTATCAGTTCTTTTGCATCTTTATTTGGTGTGGCATAGCCAATGTATTCTGCATTACGTGCCGCAATATCTGGACGTAATAAGAAGTTGATGAGTGCGTAAGCACCGTCCAAGTTATCTGCTGTTTTTGGAATGACAATATTATCAAACCAAATATTTGATCCTTCTTTCGGAATAGTATAGGCTAAATCTTCATTTTCATCTAGAGCAGTAGATGCTTCTCCTGAAAAAGTAACCGCAATGGCTGCTTCATTTTTTGCCATATACATTTTAATTTCATCAGCAACGATTGCACGAATATTTGGCATAAGTTGCTTCATTTTTTGTGTAGCTTGTAATAAAGCATCTGTATTTGTTTCATTTAAGGAATATCCTTGAGATTGCAGACCTATACCTAACGTTTCTCTAGCACCATCATACATTAAAATATTATTTTTAAATTTTGGATTCCACAAGTCATTCCATGTTTGAAGTTCTTCTTCATCAACGAATTTTGTATTATACAAAATTCCTAAAGTTCCCCAAAAATAAGGAATAGAGTAACGATTGTTTGGATCAAATGGCATGTTTAGAAATCGTTCATCAATATGACGTATATTATCTAATTTTGAGTAATCCAAGGTGTTTAACATGTTTTCATGAATCATTGTTTGAATCATATATTCACTTGGCACAGCAACATCATAAGATGTCCCACCTTGTTTAATTTTTGCCAGCATTGCTTCATTAGAATCAAAAGTTTCATAAACGACTTTATAGCCTGTTTCTTCTTCAAATTCCCCAATGAGTTCAGGGTTAATGTAATCTCCCCAGTTAAAAAAATGAATGACTTTATCTCCGGTTAATCCTTGTGTATGTTCTACTTGATATTTAATACCAAATAGTCCGATGCATATCACAAGAATAAGCAAAACACTCTGATATAATTTTTTCATATTGTACCCCGTTTCTATGTTATATTATCGTTTTTTTCGTCTTTGTTCTGTTGTTTGAATAATGTAATATCCAATAACTAGTACAAAGGATAATAAAAACATTAACGTACTTAAAGCGTTGATTTCTAAACTAATACCATGTCTAGCACGAGAATAAATTTCAACAGAAAGGGTACTGAATCCATTCCCTGTGACGAAGAATGTCACAGCGAAATCATCTAATGAGTAAGTAAATGCCATGAAAAATCCGGCAAAAATACCACTTGAAATACTTGGTAAAATAACGCGTCCCATGATTTGCCGAGCGTTTGCCCCTAAATCTTGAGCGGCAGTAATCATTGTATCATTCATATCGTATAATCTTGGTAGAACCATTAACACAACAATTGGAATATTGAAGGCAACATGGGCTATCAATACACTAAAGAATCCTAATTTTACAGGAAGCAAAAATGTAAATAACATCAGTAAACTTGCCCCAATCATAACATCAGGTGTTACCATTAAAATATTATTTAAATTTAAAAAAGTTTGTCTTGTTGTATTCTTTTTAAAGTAATAAATCATAATTGCACCGAAGGTCCCAATTACAGTTGCAATCAATGCAGATAATAAAGCTAAAATAAACGTATTGATAATAAAAATCATCAAGCGGCTATCTTCAAAGACTTTTGTATAATGTTCTAATGTAAATTCGGTAAAACGGTTCATATCATTACCAGCATTAAATGAATAAAAAATCAAGTAGAAGATAGGTAAATAAAGCACAGCAAACATAAACCATAAATATATATTTTGCCATTTAAATTTATTCATCTCTTAGTCCTCCTGCTTCATTTTTATCACGTGTCAAGAACATAACAATAATCATGAGTACCATTAAAACAACGCCAATAGCAGATCCCATTCCCCAGTTTTGTGTGACAAGGAAATGTTGTTCAACGGCTGTTCCTAATGTAATGACACGATTTCCCCCAATTAAACGTGTTAACATGAATAAAGATAATGAGGGAATGAATACAGCTTGAATACCACTTCGAACGCCTGGTAAAGATAAAGGAAAAATAACCCGACGTAATGTTGTTAATCGAGAAGCTCCTAAATCTTCACTAGCTTCAATCATTGAATAAGGAATATCGTTAATAGAATTGAAAATAGGCATAATCATAAATGGCAATTCAATATACGCTGCAACAATTAAAAATGCAGCATCTGTAAATAATAATTGTTGAGGTCCAATACCAATAAATGTTAAAAATTCATTGATTGTACCTGTTTGACTAAATAAACCAATAAAGGCGTATGCTTTTAATAATAAATTGATCCATGTTGGTAAAATAATGAGTAGAATCCATAACTGTTTATGTTTTGTTCTACTTAATAAATAAGCCATAGGATAACTGAAAGCCAAGGTCACTAGTGTAACAAGAGACGCATACAAAAAAGAATTGATTGTCATTTTGACATAATTAGCCGAGGTAAAATAGTGAATATAATTATTTAAAGTAAATTGTCCATTGCTATCAAAAAAAGATTGATAAAGAACTAATACAAGTGGGGCAATGACAAATAACACAATCCATAATAAATAAGGAATAGCATAATTATAGTGTTTCTTTTTCAATTTTCAGCCTCCTCAGTCTTCGTATTGTTCAAGACGAGCATCAAAGTCTTCTTCAGATTCATTGAATCTCATAACATGAATATCGTCAGGTTCAAAATTTAATCCTACTTTCGCACCAGGTTTTACTTTATCGGTTGTGTGAATCATCCACTCATTGCCGTCTTCGTCATAAGCGATAATTTCATTAAATACACCTCTAAATAACATGGTATCTACAGTTGCAACTAATTTTCCTTTTTCTGGTGTTGTAATATCAATATCTTCAGGACGAATAACGATTTCAACGGCTTCTCCACTTGGAATACCAGCATCTTCACAATCGAAAATTTTACCAACAAATTCTACTTTGTAATCTTCAATCATCTTTGCATCAATAATATTACTCTCACCAATAAAATCAGCTACATAGCGATTGATTGGTTCGTCATAAATATCTACTGGAGTTCCTGATTGGACAATTTCTCCATTGTTCATGACAAAAATCCAATCAGACATTGCCAATGCTTCTTCTTGATCATGTGTGACAAAAACAAATGTGATACCTAAGCGACGTTGCAATTCACGTAATTCGTATTGCATATCTGTACGGAGCTTTAAGTCAAGCGCTGATAAGGGTTCGTCTAGTAATAGTACCTCTGGCTCATTCACAAGGGCACGAGCGATGGCAACACGTTGACGTTGTCCACCTGACATTTCTGATATTTTGCGTGTTTCATAACCGCTTAGACGTACCATTTTTAAAGCGGTTGTTACTTTTTCTTTAATGGTTTCTTTATCTATTTTTTTAACAGATAAACCAAATGCAATATTATCAAAAACGTTCATATGTGGAAATAATGCATAATCTTGGAAAACGGTATTTACTTTTCGTTGATGAGCAGGAATTTTATTGACTTGTTCTCCGTCTAAATAAATTTCTCCACTCGTTGCAGAACTAAAACCAGCAATTAGCCTCAAAATTGTTGTTTTACCACAACCAGATGGACCTAGCAAGGTATAAAATTTACCTTTTTCTAATTCCATATCAATGGATTTTAATATATCTTGGTTATCATAAGATTTTGTAACGTGCTTTAAAACAACACTGTATTTTTCTGCCACTATACATTTCTCCTTTACAAATAAATTTGCCATTTCATTATGACAAGAACGATTATAACATATATAAATTGAAAAACATTAAATAATATAGAAATGTTACTTTTTTTTTCATTTTTTATAAAAAATGAAAATTTTGCCATAAAAAATGTTGACTTTTTTCATTTTAAGGTGTTTAATTTAATTTATCAGTAACCGAAATAACATTTTTGTTATTTATATTTAATAAAGGAGTGGGAATGTTGAAATTTTCTAAAAAATTGACGGTAAGTATGATGGCGTTGACTTTAGGGTTTGGCATTGTTCAACCATTGGTGTTACCAACAACGCAATACATTGCCTACGCACAAGAGGAATTGTCGAATATTACTGCTGGTGAAAAACCTTATCAAGATAATGATACTGTACAAGTTATCGTTAAATTAAAAGAAGCAGCAGTTGATCCAAATAGTTTAAAAACACCTGAAGGTCGTGCTAATCGTGAAACGCAAACTAAACCAGCACGTGAAGCATTTTTGAAAACATTACAAGCAAAAGGAATTGAGTATAAAAAATTATTTGAATACGACCTATTATTTAATGGCGTTTCATTAGAAACAACTTATAAACAAGCAAAAGAAATTAAAGCCTTGAATGATGTTGAATCAGTAGACGTATCTGTTGATTACGAAGTGCCGACATTAAATGCGGATTCGAATGAATCTAATACGCCGGTCAACTATGGAAAAGCAATTGACAGTAATCAACTGATCAATGTTCAAGCACTATGGGATAAAAATATAAAAGGACAAGGACAATTAGTATCTATTATAGACTCTGGTATTGATCCAGAACATGATGTCTTGCATCTTACAGATACATCAACGGCAAAATATAAATCTAAACAAGAATTAGAAGATGCAAAGCAAAAAGCCGGTATTACTTATGGAAAATGGTATAGTGATAAATTGGTTTATGCGTTTAACTATAATGATTGGAACGATGATATAAAAGAAGAAAAAGAAGACTCACACGGTATGCACGTAACGGGGACAGCCGTTGGGAATCCAACAAAACCAGCACCAAATGGCGATTACGTAGCAGGAGTTGCTCCTGAATCGCAACTGATGTTTATGCGTGTGTTCTCAGATAAAAGAGGGAAAGGAACAAGCTCCTTTATTTATGTGAAAGCCATTGAAGATTCAGTAAAATTAGGTGCTGACTCAATTAACATGAGTTTAGGGTCATCAGCAGGATCTACTTTAGAAATAGGACAAGCAGTATCTGGTGCCATTGATTTAGCTAGAAAAGCCGGTATTACTGTTGTTATTGCAGCAGGGAATAGTAATACATTTGGTTTTGGATATAGAGCACCTCTAGCAAGTAATCCAGATTATGGTTTAGTAGGGGATCCATCTATTGCGTATGATTCTATTTCTGTTGCAGCGATGAACAATTCAGTTTTAAATTCCTCTGTTGTTAGTGTGCCACAATTAGCAAATGATGCAACAAAACATAATGGTATAGCGCCGATTCGTACATATCAAAAATTATTCGATCCAACAAAAGAATATGAATATGTTTATGTAAATTTGGGTAAAGAAGAAGATTTTGAACAATTTGGCGAAAATGATTTAAAAGATAAAGTTGCACTAATTCAACGTGGAGAAATTCCATTTACTGAAAAAGTTATACGTGCAATGTTAAGAGAAGTTGCAGGGGTTGTTATCTTTAACCACGAAGTAGGTGGAGAAGACACAATGGGAATGATTTTAAATGATTTAGATAAAGAAATTCCAATTGTTTCTTTAGGGCATTCTTTTGGGAAAGAATTGTCAGAACATTCAGGTGATTATAAACTAGTCTTTAAAAAAGAATTAGCTAAAATTCCAAATGACAAAGCAAATACACTAACAGATTTCACAAGTTGGGGAATGTCATCTGATGGAGAGTTAAAACCAGACGTAACAGCACCAGGTGGTTCTATCTATTCTTCATTTAACAATGGTACATACGGAACAGAAAGTGGAACAAGTATGGCTTCTCCACACGTTGCCGGTGCCGTAGCACTAGTCAAACAAGTATTAAAACAACGTTTTTCAGAATTATCACCTGAGTCATTGCAAGCTTTATTGAAGCATTTAGTGATGAGTACCGCAAATCCTCATGTGAATACAGAAAAAGGAACATATACATCACCAAGACAACAAGGTGCAGGTATTATTGATGTAGATAAAGCTGCTTATGGCGATTTATATGTAACAGGTACCAATGATTATGGCAGTGTTGTTTTAGGAAATATTGATAATCAATTTGTGTTGAATTTAGTTGTACACAATGTATCTAATCAAGATAAAACATTGCATTATAAAACGACTGTTAATACAGATGATGTTGAAAATGGGCTTGTGACGCTAAAACCAAGTTTATTGAAAACAGTTGAAGGACAAACAATTGTTGTTCCAGCAAATGGTACAACGAGTGTTCAAATTCCTATCGATATTTCTGAATTTAATGAAAAATTAAGCCAAACATTTGAAAATGGTACATATATCGAAGGCTTTGTTGTGTTCTCTGATCCACAAACACAAGACCACGTGATTAGCTTACCTTATGTTGGGTTTAAAGGTCATTTTGAAAACTTACCAGTTTTAGAAAAACCAATCTATGCATTTAAAGAATCAGAAAAACCTTTCTACTTCTATGCAGATCCTAATGCTTCAGAAGAAGAAAAACAAAGAGATCCAGAAAATCATTTTACAGCCTTAGTAAGTAAATATGGTAAAAAAGAAGTGGTTTTAGGAGAAACAGACACTGAACCTGAATTTGATGATTCAAAAATTGCCTTTTCTCCAAATGGCGATGGAAAACAAGATGCAGTAGCACTAAAAGCTGTGGTGCTTAGAAACTATGAAAACATGCACTTAGCAGTTTATAAAAAAGACGATGTGAAACGTGAACATCCTGTTTTTGAAACAGGAAATGGACAAGGTGCAAAAACATATTATGACGGTGGTCAAAATGTGAAATCAACTATTCTAAGTGAAACAGAATGGAACGGTAAAGACAATGATGATCGTGTTTTACCAGACGGCGATTATCAATATGTTGTAACATATCGTGCAGATGTTTCTGGCTCTGAAATGCAAGAAACAAGTTTTAATGTAAAAATTGATACAAAAGCACCAATGTATGATGGTGTCGGTGGAACATACGATAAAGAAACAAGAACATTTAAACCTTCTCGCATTACAGAAGACGGTAGTGGCATTAGTTATGAAGGATTAACTTATAAAAATGATAAAAATGAAGAAATAGAAGTTGAACCAAATGATGACGGTTCATACACATTACCAGAAAATGTTGATCCATCTAAATTCACATTTGAGATTATAGACTATGCAGGCAACACAACGTCATTTAAATTATCAGATAAATTCCCTTCAGAAGAAAAAGGAACAATCGGATTATCATTTATATTAGACGGAGAAGCATTTGATTTACACGGTGTGATTTCACGTCATGTGATTAAAAATGATAAAGGCGAAATTGTGACAGATACATTTACAAGAAATGGTAAATCTGTTTATGCATTACCTTATGGCACATATACAGTGGAATTGGTTCTATTAACAGACGATGTGAAACTTGTTGGTAATAAAGTTGTGACAGTTCAGTTAACAAAAGAAAATCCAGACCAAGTCGCAACATTTGAAATGCAAGAAATCTTCCGTAATAAATTTGGTGTATTATTTGATAAACCACTTCCAGAAGGTGCACGTGTTTTTGCAATAGATGCGAATGGTGAAAAAACAGAATTACCACAAAGTAAATATAATCCGTTCATTTTTGAAAGAAAATTACCAGTAGGGGATTATACAGTTCACATTGAATTACCAGAAGATTATGCAGCATCAGAAAATGATTTTACATTCACAGTAGAACATAAATCAAATCGTAAAGATGTATCATTGATTGTGCCAGAATATGTAAATATTGTTGGTACAAATGCGGATGATAAAGTAGCCGGTACTGTGACCTTAACAAATCCTGTTGTGAATACTGTAAAACTTGTTGTTGAAGAACAAACAGAAGACACTGTTGTAACCGACTTAACTACACAGTTTAATCAACAAGTAAATCCAAAAAATCAAACTGTAACATTCTATGATATTTACTTAACAAAAAATGGTAATAAAATAAAAGTAGATGGTAATCGTACAGTGACGTTATCAGGTACTTATCCAGAAGGAACAAAAGTGTATCACCAAAAAGAAGATGGTACATTTGAACAATTATTTACTAAAATTGAAGGTGGACAATTAAGTTTTGAAACATCAGGATTTAGTATTTTTGCGATTACTCAGCCAGAAAATAAACCAGTTGTTGATAAATCCGCTTTACAAGAAACGTATGATCAATATGATAAAGTGACAACAAGCGATGCTTATAAATATGATACAAAAGAAAAACAAGAAGCTTATAATCAAGCAGCAGCAAAAGCACAATCTGTATTGAAAAATGAATTAGCAACGCAAGAAGAAGTTAATGAAGCCTTAAATCAATTAAAAGCAGCACAAACAGCTTTAAATGGTGTTGCACCTAACCCAAAAAATGATGAACAAGCATCAGAGGGAGCAGCAGGAGAAACATCAACAGAAACATCAAAAGAAAAAGATGGTTTACCTGTTGTTAGTCAACCAATTACAATTGCTCGTGAGGTAACAACACAATATCATACTGATAAAGGTTTATCACGTTATCATGTATCAAACAACACAGTAAGTACATCAGAAAATGCACAAGAAACACAACAAAAACAAGTAGAAAATAAAAATAGTTTACCAAAAACAGGTGAAACAAATATCACAACTGTTGGATTTATAGTCGTATTTATGAGTGGTTTGATTTATGTCAGAAAAAACCGTAAAAATCAAGAAAAGTAAATCTTTTTCATTCACATTTAATAAAGAGTATGTTAAAATTTACTTACGTTGATTAAGAGGAGTAGTTTTTGGATATGTTTTAGAGAGGACAGTCTTGGTGAAATCTGTCTACATAAAAAAAAATGAAGGTAGCTTATGAGTTAACAAACTGAATATGAGTAAGTTTGTTCGGAGAGATACTTCGTTACTAATAAAAAGTATAACATTTAGGTGGTACCACGTTTTGCGTCCTAAACAGATAAACTATCTGTTTAGGACGTTTTTTTATAATCAACTTAGAGGAATAGGATAAAGGAGAATACATTTGAAAAAAGTACATATTGAAACAAATAAATTATTTTACGGGTCACCAGTCGTTTTGATTGGATATAAAGATGAATTGTATGGCTATAATGTGACAACAATTAACGCTGCTTATACAGTATCTAATACAGTAGCGATTGCATTATATAATGGTAATCATTCTTTTGAAGAAATCAAAAAAACAGGTCAGTTTACCTTAAATGTACCTGATAAAAATCAAATGGAATTGATTGAATTATTCGGATTTAATCGCGGAAAAGATAAATTAAACCAAGCGAACACACATTTTACGATAGGCGAAAAAGTAGATGCTCCAATTTTAACAGAGTGTTTTTATAATGTTGAATGCCAAGTTGTGAGCATGACAGAAGTTGGTGTGTATACGCATATTCTTGCGACGATTGAAGAGAGATGGATTGATGAAGAGTGTGTTGATGAAAATGGGCATTTAATACATGGGAAAGTCAATCCAGTTGAGTTTGTTGGAGATTCTAAAAAACGTGCCTATCGTTATTTGACATCGGATGTTCAAGAAGTAGGAGCATTTAAACGTTATTTAGATAAGTAGGAAAAGAGTATGAACATTATTGGAGAATATGACGGCTACCATTTACCTAAACTCGAAACGGATCGTTTAATATTAAGAACACGAACGTTCGATGATGTTGAGGATATGTTTTTGTATGCGAGTATTGAAGATGTTGCTGATAATTGTGGGTTTCCAGTTATAAAAACAGTAGATGATGAAATAGAATTTATGAAAAATCTTCCAAAAAGTCATCAAGAGCACGATATTCCTGACGGATATGGTATTACGATTAAGGGAAGTGACCGAGTGATAGGTTCAGTTGATTTTAATCGCAGACATGGTGCCAATAGAGATATTTTAGAGATTGGCTATGTGTTACATCCAGATTTTTGGGGACGTGGCTATGTGCCAGAAGCAGCTAAAGCATTGATAGATATAGGCTTTACTTTGTTAAATGTTTCTAAAATGGAAATTGCGTGTCATTCATTGAATGAACGAAGTCAAAAAGTTGCAGAAAAATTAGGCTTTACATTAGAAGCTCGCCTGCGTTTGCGTGATAAGTATGCCAATCAAATATGTGATGAATTACGCTATGGATTATTAAAATCAGAATGGCAAGAACAAAATACGAAAAACGAAGAAAAATATGATCAATAAAATTTTCATCTTTTTCTTAGGATATAAAGGTGACACAACGGGCATTGGTTTATTTAATGGTAATAAGAGTACAAAACAAATGAGTTTACATAAAGAATTTACGGGAATTTGTCGATGAAAAACATGATGCAGAAATTGAACAGGATAGATTTGACTTAATATCAAAAATCGAAAGTGATTGATGCTCTTGCTTGATATATCCATTGAATGTAAAGTTGTAGACATTGTAGAATGTGGTAATTATGTGAATTTTATTGCCTTAATTACAAATCATTTAGTATCGAATATGCTAATGGAAAACAATGTATTTTTAGGGGGAGTCTTTGAAACGATTTCTTATACGGGACGGTAAAAACGTTACTATCATTATCAATCAGATGCAGTAAAAACATGAAAAAATGTTTAAAAGAAGAAAGAGAATGGATTAAAAAATAACGTTCATTATAAAGTGGATAAAGTACGATATATAAAATGATAACTGTTTATTTAAGTGCTTTATAGAAAAAGTAATTTATAAAAGACAAAAGGAGAAACTAATGACAAAGGACTTATCAACAAAATATAATCCAAAAGAAGTAGAAGAAGGAAAATATACGACATGGGTAGAAAGTGGCGTTTTTAAACCAAATGCCAATCCTGATGCAAAACCCTACTCCATCGTTATTCCACCACCAAATGTGACGGGTAAATTGCATTTAGGGCATGCGTGGGATGTGACATTGCAAGATGCGATTATTCGTCAAAAACGTATGCAAGGATATGACACATTATGGTTACCGGGGATGGATCACGCCGGCATCGCGACACAAGCGAAGGTAGAAGAAAAATTACGTGGAGAAGGTGTTTCTCGATACGATTTAGGTCGTGAAAAATTCCTTGAAAAAACATGGGAATGGAAAGAGGAGTATGCTCAAACTATTCGTTCACAATGGGCAAAAATGGGGGTGTCTGTTGACTACGATCGTGAACGTTTTACATTAGATAGTGGTCTTTCAGAAGCTGTTCGTAAAGTATTCGTGGATTTGTATAATAAAGGTATTATTTATCGTGGCGAATATATTATTAACTGGGATCCAGCTGCAAAAACAGCTCTATCGGATATTGAAGTGATTCATAAAGATGTTGAAGGAGCTTTCTATCATATTCGTTATGATTTAGCAGACGGAAGTGGTTCAGTAGAATTGGCAACGACACGACCAGAAACAATGTTAGGAGATACAGCTGTTGTGGTACATCCAGAAGATGAACGTTATAAAGATTTCATCGGAAAAACAGTTATTTTACCACTTGTTAATAAAGAAATTCCGGTTATTGCAGATGATTATGTTGATAAAGAATTTGGTACGGGCGTTATGAAAGTAACACCTGCACATGATCCAAATGACTTTGAGCTAGGATTACGCCATCAATTACCAATGATTAACATCATGCACGATGATGCAACGATGAATGAATTGGCAGGTGAACGTTATCAAGGATTAACGAATGTTGAAGCACGTAAACGTGTAGTTGCAGATTTACAAGAACAAGGTTATCTTGTAAAAATCGAAAAAATGATACATAGTGTTGGACATTCAGAACGTACGGGAGTTGTTGTAGAGCCGAGATTATCTACACAATGGTTTGTGAGAATGAAAGACTTGGCTAAGCAGGCAATAAAAGCACAAGAAACAGCAGATAGAGTAGATTTTTATCCGCCACGTTTTGAACAGACGTATTTAACATGGATGGAAAATGTTCATGACTGGGTTATTTCTCGTCAATTATGGTGGGGGCACCAAATTCCAGCGTGGTATCACAAAGAAACAGGTGAATTATATGTAGGTATGCAAGCACCAGAAGATAGTCAACATTGGATACAAGATGAAGATGTTTTAGATACATGGTTTAGTTCTGCTTTATGGCCATTTTCAACAATGGGCTGGCCTGATATACAAGCATCAGATTACCAACGTTATTTCCCAACAAATACATTAGTAACAGGTTATGATATTATTTTCTTCTGGGTAAGTCGTATGATTTTCCAAAGTTTAGAATTTACTGGACAAAAACCATTCCAAAATGTGTTGATTCACGGACTGATTCGTGATAAAGACGGTCGTAAAATGAGTAAATCACTTGGAAATGGAATTGATCCAATGGATGTGGTTGAACAACATGGCGTTGACTCATTACGTTGGTTCTTATTAAATGGTTCTGCTCCAGGTCAAGATGTTCGCTACATGGAAGAGAAAGTCGAAGCTGCTTGGAACTTCATCAATAAAATTTGGAATGCAAGTCGTTACACATTGATGAACTTAGGAGGCTTAAAACCAGAAAATATTGACTTATCTGGTGAAAAAACATTAGCAGATTGCTGGATTTTAACACGATTTAATCAAACAGTAGAACGTGTGACAGATTTATTTGATAAGTTTGAATTTGGTGAGGCAGGACGTCAACTATATAACTTTGTTTGGGATGATTTTTGTGATTGGTACATTGAAATGTCGAAAGAAACATTAAATGGTACCAATGAACAAGCAAAACATACAACACGCAGTATTTTACTCTATGTTTTAGACAATACATTACGTTTGTTGCACCCAATGATGCCATTTGTAACAGAAGAAATTTGGCAACAATTATATCCTGAGCAATCCATTGTTATTGCAAGCTATCCAGTTGTAAATGAAGCGCAAATAGACGCTGTGTCATTAGATAGTATGGAACGCTTAATCGAGTTAATTCGTACGGTACGCAATATTCGTAACGAAGTAAATACGCCATTGTCCAAAGCAGTACCAATATACATTAAAGCAAATACAAAAGAAATCAGTGATTTACTCATCGACAATAAAGATTACATCACACGTTTCTGCAATCCGTCTACACTAACGATTGATACAGAGATTTCCTTAGATGAAGAAGTGATGACAGCTGTTATCAGTGGTGCAGAAGTATTATTACCACTAGCTGGCTTAATCAATATTGAAGATGAAATCAAACGTCTTGAAAAAGAAAAAGAAAAATTAGAAAAAGAAGTGTCGCGTGTCGAAAATAAACTAGCAAATGAAGGTTTTGTAGCGAAAGCACCCGCACATGTCATTGAATCCGAAAAACAAAAAGGCAATGATTACAAACAACAATTAGAAACTGTAATCAAACGTATTTCTGATTTGAAGCAAATGTAGTCTGCTATACTTTGAAAATCAGGCTCTTCGTCAAATTGTGTTGATGGAGAGAAATAGTGGCTCTATGTCAAATAGGGTTGATGACTCATAAAAGGTAGTGATGTAACAAATGTTACGTCACTATTTTTTACTTTAAGTCACAAAGTGATGTACGGCTCACCGAAATGTACACGATACATTTCTCTTCTCCCACGCTGTGCGGGGGAGGAGCTATTCGTACGTCACTTTTGACTTAAACTATTAAGCAACTAGTGAAGTAGATGGTACGGTATACAGTACATATAACTTACACATTAATAAAATACGATTTCTAAAATGTGAAAAGTTACGATAACCATAGGTATTTCTCTTAAGTGCTTTAATTGCATTATTGATACCTTCAAGTGTACCGTTAGTGAAATGATGATAGATAAAAGTATTTTTAATATAGGGTAAATATCCTTTAAAAGTTTTCAGCACTCTACGTAAACCAGGAGAAATAGCTTCCTGTTTAGCCCATATGAGTATTTCTTCAAATCGTTTAAAATCTCTATATGTAAGGCATCTCTTAATTGATGAACGACATCGTATGTAGCTCGTAGTTTGGGGACTTATTCCAATAAATAATCGGCTATCCCTTGTGTATGCGTCATTCAATCAAACAGTGGAAAACGGTGATAAGGATAGCTGCTTATATTGTTGCTTTGTGTTATAATTTATTCTAGACACGATAATAACCTTGCTAATTTTGTAGTGGATTTTAGTAAGTTAATTATCTGTCTTTTTTGTTTTTATAACACTATTTTGCTTTTGCACTTTATTTTACAACTCGGAGTTCATTTCTCTTATACGTAGTGTATTTAAATTCCGATGTATATGTTGTATGATATGAAATCTATCTGTGACAATAACGGCATTAGGAAAAACCTTCTGAATAAGTTTGCCATAATTGGCATTCATATCCATAACAAGATAGCGAACGCTATGTCTTGCTTTTTTAGAAAATTGTTTAAAATAAGTGATTAAATGGTCTAATTGGCGACTAGGTAACACATCAATAATACGGTGTGTTAATCCGTCTACACAGATGAAACTCATCTTCCCTAAATGAGATGTCACAGACTTAAATTCGTCGATACATAGTACCTTAGGTAGATAATGAAAAGACGGTTTAACTTGTTTTGTATATTTATCTAAGACACGTTGTACGGTCACAT